>JASFEP010000246.1:0-6864 GCA_050124775.1 Candidatus Aminicenantota bacterium | reverse complement strand
GGAGATCATGGTTGGCATGGATAGGAGTATGTCGTATTTGAAATGAGTATTTGCTGGGGCATTTTTTATGATGCCTGTGACCCTGTAATCCTGGGATTCGACAGTTCCCGTGTCATAGTCGATCTCGATCTCGAGTATCTCACCTAAAATGGAGCTATCCTTGTATTCGTCCCCAAAATATTTTCGTGCCATTGTCTCAGTGATCACTACAGTGTTGAGATCAGCAAGGGCTGTTTGGGGATTTCCCTGGAGGAAGGGGATGTGGAAGACTTGAAAAATTGCGTTATCCACAAAAAAGACCCGTTCTTCGAAAAAGCGCTTTTGCTTACGGACGACAAGCACGTTGTCGGCATTTTCATAGGGAGGCACAATCCGTATAGCCTCTTCCACCTGAGGATAAGAGGCTTTGAGTTCCGGAGCGAGAGGGCCCGGTGTGGTCACAAACGTGTGTTCCCCCACTTGGCTGATCCTGTGCGAGCCGATTCTATAGATGCGGTCGACATCGGGATGGAAGTTGTCATAGGTGAGCTCATTGGTGACATACAGGATGATAATGGCACAGCATGCCAGCCCAACGGCAAGACCGAAGATATTGATGAAGGAATAGATCTTTTGCCTTTTGATTTTCCGGAGACCGATCTTCAAGTAATTGGAAAGAAGAGTGGGCATCCAGCGGCTTTTTGACCAGGGCGGGCGGCCGCTCAAGCGGCGGGTGGTTTCTCTGTAATATTCTGTCCCAAGGATTTCAGAGGATCCTATTTTTTCTAACGCTTCCTTGAATGCCGCCTCCTCGGACTTCCCCAGCTCGATGAGGTGCTCGATCTTATCCCTGAGGTGGCACTCGAGTTCTTCCTTAGCCCCGTCCTCCAGGGCCTCGTTGGCATTTAGACTGTTGCGCCATTTTTGTATTTCTTTTTCCAAATCAAACATAAGCGATATCCTTTATTTTTTCCTTCGTTCCTTTCAATCGTAAGAGGTTAGAGGTTTCCACAGGCGGGAGAGAACTGCATTCACACTCATCCACTGTTGCTTTTCCTTTTCCAGCTCTTTGTGTCCGAGTTCGGTGAGGCGGTAATATTTTCGGCGCCGGCCGTTT
The DNA here is from genome assembly GCA_050124775.1 of Candidatus Aminicenantota bacterium. Lineage (GTDB taxonomy): Bacteria > Acidobacteriota > Aminicenantia > Aminicenantales > Aminicenantaceae > WTAW01. The sequence continues at coordinate 5,768 of JASFEP010000246.1, read as the reverse complement.
TCGGATATTTTCCACTGAGAGCGGATCAATCTCTCCTTTTCCAATCGGTGAAGGACGGGATATATCGTTCCTTCCGACCATTCCAGAGTTCCACCTGATATCTCGATCATGTTGTGAATGATTTGATACCCGTAGATCTCTCCTCCTGCCAAAATTGCCAGGATCACGGGCTTTGTGGATGCTGCTGCCAAGGATTTCGAAATCATCTCTTGCCTCTCATACCTAGATTCTCTAGGTAATATACCTCGATATTCTAGGTATGTCAAGCCATAAATGATAATTTTAAGATTATCCCAGTTTTTTAGCTGCTGGGGATTCTATATATCCGGAATCCTGTAGACTTCGATATTCGCGATCACCGGACAGGCTCTCGCTTCGAAATTTATCTTCAGTCGGCGTACGTACACTGTATCGAACTTGACGATCCGGCGGTTTCCGACAGTGACTCCATTTGCCACTCGATCGAATGTGTCATCGATATAAGCATCGATCGAAAATGATCTCACTCGTTGACCCAAGGGGATAAACTCCTGCATGAGGACTGCGCTGATTTCGACCGGCTTTTTGAAATCGAGCTCCAGGGATGCATTTGTGACTCCATCATCCGTTGCCCAGTACGTTTCGGGATCGCCATCTATCGCTTTTGTGGCAGGGAATGTTTTTCCCCTTGAATTTGTTGCACTGATTGTGGCGTTTTTTGCGTGGTCGAAGGCAAAGGCCTCATTGAGATATTGTCTGAATTCCAATAATCTTTGAATGTCGTTTTCGTGGATCAGACCCCGCCTATCAGGAGGCAGGTTCAAAAGAAAGTTGCTGTTCATCCCCACGGAATGAAACCAGTTATCGACGAGTCTCTCCAAGGATTTGACCTTATTGTCTTCTTTTTCATGGTAAAACCAGCCCGGCCGGATCGAAGTGTTGACCTCGGCAGGGATCCATAAATCGCCGTCCTCATGTCCGGTTTGCAGTTGGTCATTGACGCCGATAATACCGGGATAAAAAAAGCCCGATTTCACAGTGCACCAGTTTGTCTCGGCCGCGTATCCTCGCTCGTTTCCTATCCACCTGACATCTGGGCCTCCGTCACTGAATATCACGGCATTAGGCTGACATCTTCGCACAACTTCGAAAAAGCCCTCCCAGTCATAGTCCTGTCGTTTTCCATCGGGCCCAACACTGAAGGCGCCGTCAAAAAACACGTAATACACGTCGCCGTACTGGGTGAGTACCTCTTCCAGCATTTTCTTGAATACGGTATTGTACTCAGCTGTGAAGTATGTGGGATGATTCCGGTCCCAGGGAGAGACATAAACACCAAATTTTATCCCGAACTCTTGGCAGGCTTCAGATAATTCCTTTAGGACGTCTCCTTTTCCGTTCCGCCATGTGCTCTCGCGGACGGTATGTGTTGAATACCTTGAAGGCCAGAGACAAAATCCATCATGATGTTTGGCCGTGATGATCGCCCCCTCCATGCCGGCCTCTTTAATAACCCTGGCCCATTGGCGACAATTCAGTTCGCTGGGATTGAACACGTCGGGAGATTCATCCCCGTGTCCCCATTCGATATCCGTAAATGTATTCGGACCGAAATGAATAAAAGCATGGTACTTCATATTATGCCAAATGAGCTGGCGTTCACTGGGAACCGCTCCGTACGGCTTGGGGGGATTTACAGGCGTGCAGTTTATCCATGCAATTGCGATCAGGAGAGTTATGACATGATATCGCACAGAACATTCCTCCATTTTCTATTGGCTTCTATCTGGGGAAAGACTTCAGTTTTCTCCCTTTGAGAGAGGGGTGGATGTTCGAGATGTGAGTTGCTCTAAAAACAGAGTAAGGGGGATCTCCGGCAGGATTTGGAGCTTTCCCCGAGAAGGGATTCTTAAACTCCCAAACGATTTCTCCTTTGGGGGTAACCTCGAAAAAGCGTCCTTGAGGGCCTGAACAGATAAATGTGTTTCCGTTCGGCAATCGGTGGGCGCCTGAAATAAAATCGGCAAAGAATAATCGTTTATTCGGCGCTATGTATCTCCACACGGGGCAATCCGGACCGAAACTTGAACCGTCCTTGATTTTGTAATTGTCATTTTCATCGAGAGGGGGTTGGATCTCGATGACCGATGAATATCGTTCCTTCGGCCGGCCGTCCCCGTTGTTGAATATCAGAATATTTCCCTCACCCGGATAGTCCTCAGGGATCCATCGGGCATCGTGCTGTCCAAAGAGATATTGGTGTTCGGCCGGTCCCCGTCCATAACTTTGAGGATTCCCCCATCGATAGAGAAGATCGCCTCCCTTGCCGGCCCGTCCCCCTGTATGGCCTGCAGCCTCCCTGGTTGTAGTCCCATGGTCTATGATCCAGATTTCATTAAAGGTGAGCACACTGAGAAGGATCTGATCGAGCTTGGGATTGTACGCGATCGAATTGCTGTGGAGAAGATCTCCGCTGAGACTCTTTTCGGGCATGTCCTCATGAAGGTATCCCAGAGCTCTGAGCCGTTCGATATTTTTATCTGTGAAAAGGAGTGGTTTTTGATCTCCGTTGATGTCGACGAGCTCGGGGTGGTCGGATATATGTCCAAAGTTATCCAGACTGGGGTTCGTGTCTTGAATGAGATGGTCCCAAACGTGCCATTCCCAAACGATCCTGCCCCCTAGCGGGGGTTTGGGCTGGATCTCAAGTATGCAGTCTGGCCACACATCATTTTCTGTTAGATATTCGATACGCCGGCCCGCTCGGATCGCCTGTCGGCGGGTTTTTCGTTCCCAGGCAATGGCGAGTACATTTCCATTGGGCAGAGGCTCGATGTCGTGATGCAGGATTCGATCTTCCTTCGCTAACGCAAAATCCCAGACCAGCTCACCTTCCCATGTATACTCTTGGATACGTCCTCCTTGTCCTGGTGCCAGAAAAAACGGGACATCCGAGGAGCGCGCCGTGCGCAACAGATTCCCGTTATCGAGCAGATAAACCGAAACGCCAGGTGGAAATTCGCTTTCCCATGTGTGGACCACTTTTTTATCCGAATCGATTAAATATGTTATTGTCGACAATAGCGGAGAATACAGAATGTATCCTTGAGAAAAATTATCCATTCGCCTTGTTTCTTCTCCGGGTCTCATATCTTTATTCGTCTGCAATGCCGATTTATTGAAGGCACTTGGATCCTCTTCTTGGGCACAAAAACAGCCAAGAAAAAGGCACATTAGCAACACACCGTACCCAAAGACCTTGATAAAACCTTTACCCATAGACGCTTTCTTTTAAGAATACATTAAAAAACATGGGATAGCCACAGTACGTCGAGTTGCGGATTCGAATCCGTGCAACCGTAATCTGCCTGATCTTATATCTGGTTATGAGGACGATTTTTTCAGCGCATCGGCGATGGATGTCGCCCAGGACGTGACGGCTTCCCAGTCGCGAAAATCTCCCATGGGCGCGTCCACCTTATTGATCATCCACTTGTGGAGAGGATTCAGTAGATTCATATCTACGAAGCCATGAAAGAGGGTAATGTCCTTGGGTTGAATACGGTCGGCGACAGGTTGCAGAGTTTTAGGAAAATGCCAGTTGTTCGCTAATTCTACTGGATCTCCCTCCCCAGTGGGCCCGCTCGAGAACAGCCAGACATTCCTCTCGGTCAGAGTTTTTTCGTTGGATTTCAAAAATTTGGCAGCGTTTTTTCGCCACTGACCAACATAAACCGCACTGCCCACGACCACTGCCTTGTAAGGACTTAGGTCCTTTACTTTATCTACAGGTAACACATCAGTGGACAAGCCTTCTTGACGGAGTACCTGCCCGATCTTTTCTGCGATCTCTTCGGTCGCCCCGTACTTGGTGGCGAATGCCACGAGAACTCGAATATCCTTTTCAACTTCCATTTCAAATCTCCATTCCATATAAAGAATTAAAATATATAAATTATCACATAAGAATCAATCTATTTTGTTTTCGTATTTCATTATAGCGTTTAAAGCTTCTGGTGAACCGATCTTTTTCAATGCTTCAGCGGCCCACATCCGTACTTCTTGGTCTGTATCCTCGAGAGCCGCGATAAGCGGCTTTGTTGCTTTATCTGAGGGTATCTTATCCAAGGCCCAGGCTGCCGCCCGCCGTTTCGTTATAAACCTATCTTCAAGGGCCTTGATAAGCGGGGAGATTGCTCTTTCGGACCGAATTTTGCCCATGGCCATTGCTGCCATCCAGCCGGAATCCGCATCTTTCGAAGCATGGATCAGGGCATCTATCGCTTTTGCAGATTGCATCTCACCCAGGATCCAAGCGGCTTCCGTCCTGGCATGGCGGTTCTTATCTTTTAACATCCCGATCAGAGGTTCGATAATTTTCTCTGATTCGATCTTGACCAGGGCGACAGCTGCCTCGTTCCGCACCATCCAGTTGTTGTCACGGAGTGCTGCCAGCAGATCTTCAGCCGTCGTTTCAAACTGGATTTTCCCTAAAATCCGGGTTGCCTCCCATCGGACGACACTCTTTTCATGCTTGAGAAGCTGGATTATTTCGGCAGACATCGGTTTCCCGATTTCAACGATCGCTTTGACAGCATCTTCACGCGCCCCCCAGTCTTCATCTCTCAAAGCCAAGATTAGGAACCCAGTCTTTTTTTCTGGCCGGAGCCTGATGAGATGAGGGTAGGTCAGTCTCCGGATGTAGCCATCCTTATCATCGAGAGCCGACATGAGCCCAGTAAAAGCTTCATCCGTGCCGATGTGCCCAAGCCCATAGACTGCAGCCATGCGAATTTGAACGTTTTCCTCATTCAAAGCTTCGATAAGGGAGGGGACTGCTTTTTCAGATCCGAGATCACCCAATGCGTATGCAGCTGCGATACGGGGAGGGGGATTCGACTCCCTGTTATTTAAAACTTCGATCAGCGGGTCTACCGCTTGTTCGGGTCTGGTCCTCCGCAAGGCCATCGCAGCCTCATACCGGCCGTAATCATGCAATGTTCTATCCTGCACCATTTCGATCAGGAGCTCGATCGCCCTTTCTGTTCTCACCTGACCCAGCGCCCAAGCAATTCTTCTCTGGTGCCATTCGAGCTGGTACTGGGACCAACCGCTCTTATCCTCATGCTTGAGCATTTCGATAAGCGGTTCGATGATCGAGTCCCCGATCTCTCTTATATCATCACTCAGACTTCCCCAATCTCCGTAGCGCAAACTCCGGAGTTGTTTTATGAGCTGTTCGATCCTTTCCTCTTCGTTCGATCGGTTTTCCTGCACGGATCCATTTATGAAACTCACAATGAGTAAAAGAATGACAGAAAACACGCGGATTTTGTTTACCATATCTCCCCCTCGTCCGAAGAGATATGCTCTGGTGTGAAATGTTCTGTCAGAGTTCGATACAGATCTCCCTCGAAGGCTTTTTCGATGTCTTCGAGGCTTCTCAGACCGAATATAAGCGAGATGGCTATGGGATCGGCCCGGTAATCCGTATGGCCCTCATAAAAAGCATAACGCATGCTGTAAAATGGGACCATTTCGCCTGTATGAATATAACTGAGTCTTTTCAGAAGATCTGTCATCTGTTCGTTGTCGAGGTTTGGATATTTTTCTTTTATAAAGATTTTTTCCTCCTCGTCCAATTCTGAACGGAATTCGATATGATACATCCCCAGAATCTCATCGTTGAATATGGAATCCTGCCATCCCCGCCCGCCTCCTTTTATAAGACGGATTTTTCTTTCGTTATACAGAAAGTGGTCGACCCCACTGATGGATCTCCCGACATT
>JASFEP010000245.1:0-6868 GCA_050124775.1 Candidatus Aminicenantota bacterium | reverse complement strand
GTCGTGGATATGGCATGATCCCCCTTTTGGAGCATTCCAAAAATAATGATATTCAGCGCATCCGTTGAATTATAGGAGAAGCAGAGACGGTTGGGATCTTCGCCGTTAAAGAACTCGGTCAACATCTGTCTTGTTTCCTCCACGACTTCCCCGGCTTCCATACAGAGATCATAGCCGGAACGCCCAGGATTCACTCCGAACTGACGATAATATCTATCCATAAAGACGTAGACATCTTCAGGCTTAGGGAATGAGGTTGCACCGTTATCCAAATATATCAACTCGCTCATCGAAACCTCCAAAAAATATCCATTTTTCAGGCATTCAACACCGGGTCTCAATCGGAGATTAACTTTATATAAAACAGCAATTTAAAGCAAACATTTTTTACAAGAAATTGACAGGACTTCCTCATATAGACTAAAATTGGTCATTCTAAAGGAGTTTAATATGGGACAGCGGAAACAATTCTATCGATTCTTATTTATAGGTTTTCCGGTTATGCTCCTGCTTTTTTCCTGCGGCGGACAGTCCTATGACCTCGTTATCAAAAATGGACTGATCGTGGACGGTACAGGAGGCCAGCCTTACAAAGGCGATATCGGCATCAGAGGAGTTCGAATAGAAAAAATCGGCTCTATCAATGAGGGTCGAGCCACTGAACGGATCGATGCCTCCGGTTTGGTCGTAGCCCCAGGATTTATCGACGTTCATACGCACTGCGACAGAGGAATCCGGAGAATGCCTTCGGTGGATAACTATATCTTTCAAGGTGTCACAACGGTCATAGGCGGTAATTGCGGAGGACATCGGTTCCCTTTGGAGAAGCTCTTTAACGATTTAGAACAACAAGGCATTTCCATCAATTTCGGAAGCCTCGTCGGCCACAACACGATCCGCAGAGAAGTCTTGGAATACAAGATGGAGGATCCCACGGAGGATGAAATGACCCGAATGAAAGCCCTCTTGGACCAGGAGATGAGGTCCGGAGGCCTGGGGCTGTCAACGGGATTGAGTTATCTTCCGGGTATCTATGCCAAAACCGAAGAGATCGCTGATCTTGCTTCCGTCATCGCTCCCTACGGCGGAATCTATGCCAGTCATATCCGCGACCAAGCCGCACACATCACTGAAGCCATCGATGAGGCCATCACGATCGGAGAAGAGAACGGTCTCACCGTTCAGATATCGCACATTAAACTCGCCGGTGACGAGGTTTGGGGAGAAACGGAAAGGATAACAAAGCCTGTTGAAGACGCCCACGCGCGCGGTGTAAGTGTTTTTCTCGACCAGTATCCTTACACAGCCACGAGTTCTGGCCTCACCAGCAGTTTTCCTTCCTGGGTGTTCGAAGGAGGAAGGGATCAATTTCTTGAGCGGCTTAAAGATGCAGATACCTATCAAAAGATCAAAGCACACATCATCGAGCGAAGGCTCACATCCACAAAGGGGATAAACAAACTGGAGACCATATATATTGCGAACTCCCAAAATTATAGTGAATATGAGGGAAAAAACCTTCAAGAGATACTTTTAGACCAAGGCAAAGAGACGACTATCGATAACGGAGCCGATCTGATCATCGCGATTGAAAAAAATGGCGGCGCAAGCTGTGTGTTTTTCCAGATGGATGAGAAAGATGTCGAGGACCTGATGAAACTCCCTTACAATATGCACGCCTCCGACGGCGGTGTTCAAGAGCTTGGCAGGGGAGTCCCGCATCCAAGGAATTACGGAACCTTTCCCAGAGTTATTTCTCATTATGTTCACGAGAAAGGCATCATTTCTCTTGAAGAGGCAGTCAGGAAAATGACTTCGCTGCCTGCCGAGGCATTCAAGCTTGAGGATAGAGGATCGCTCAAAGAGGGGATGTATGCGGATATCTGTGTCTTCGATCGCGAAGATTTCAAGGATAAGGCCACATTTGCAAAACCTCACCAATACAGCGAAGGCCTCTTTTATGTGATCGTCAATGGCCAAATGGCGATCAAAGACGGCACACTCACGGATGCAAGGGGCGGAATGATCCTCTACGGATCCGGAAGAACACAAGGAGACCAAATTGATCATTAAGAATAATAATGAGGTTGATGACGACGTCGTTCAAGAGGATGGCGTGAACAACGTCACACGGCAAATCCTAATTGGCCCCGAGGATGGATCTTCGAATATCATCATGCGAAGATTTTGTGTTCGTCCTAGAGGGCATACCCCCTATCATGTCCATGCGCATGAGCATGTGGTCAATGTGACAAAAGGCCGCGGGATCGTCATCGACCAGGAAGGTAAGGAAAACTACGTCCAAGCTGGACAGAGCCTGTTGATCCGTGGTGAGGAGAAACACCAGTTCAAGAACCCTTATGACGATCCCTTCGAGTTTCTTTGTATAATTCTGAATCCCGAAAAAACGAATTGATCGCTGTTTAAGCTCCATGAAGGCAGAAACAAACAAAGCCATTGAGTTCCTTCTCGCGAGAGGAAATCTGCCGATTCTCTACTGGATGAAAAAAGATATCCTGGAAGTTCCTATTGACCGCGAGCAGAAAAACCTAAAAAAATATGCTGCACGCATTCGCATCTTGAGCAGTCAAAGGCCGAACGGTGGTTGGGGAAAACGCAAATATGAAGGTCCTCCCCGATGGGAAAAAACATATTATATCGTTGACACTCTGAAGAACGCTTTCCGTCTCCATGATTATGGATGCGGTTATGAGGAAAACGGGGTTAAAAAACTGGTTCAATTTTTATACTCCACACAGACACGAGAGGGGGATTTTCGCGGCGCGTATCTCAATGAATATGCACCGACCTATCATGCTCTCACACTTCATGCCCTGTGCCTGTTCGGACTGGACAAAGACGCACGCACACAGAAAGGCTTCCGTTGGATCATGAGGCATAGACAGAATGACGGAGGTTGGGTCATACCATACAGAACGATAGACAGGAAAGAATTGAAGAGTCGCTATAACTTCGATGCTCAGACAAAGCTGTCACCTGTGAAGCCGGATCCCACCAAACCTTCATCCCATCTCGTGACAGGAATGGTCCTTCGCGCTCTTGCTGCTTCACCCGTATGGCAAAAAAAGAAAGAAGTAAGGAGAGCAGGGGAATTTTTAACGAGCCGGTTCTTCAAGCCCGACAAATACGAGGACAGGCGACATGCCTCCTACTGGAAAGAGATCTCTTATCCTTTTTGGGCAACAGACATTCTGAGTAGTCTGGATGCTCTGTCACAGATAGGATTTACGCTTGAAGACCCCAACACTCGAAAAGCTGTGGAGTGGCTCCTCCGGAAACAGAATCCTCATGGCTACTGGGAAGCTGCATCCAAAAAATCGAGTCTCGAAAATCACCTTTGGATCACTCTCGTTGTGCTGCGGGTTCTTAAACGATTCGGGATTCTCGAACTCTAATACACGTCACGTTATATTCACACTGTCCTGGGAAGATATCTTCAAAATCGAAAGAGGATTGTCGAGACGTGTGTCAATGGGTATAAACTGTTGTCCGGTTGTCGATCTCCGACAGGACGGCGAGGAGTCGCACTTTCGTCTGATTGAAATCACGATTCAGATCGGATCCTGAATCGGAATCCTCCCTCCCCAAGGAAAGATTCGTAAAGGACTGATATCCATCGAAACAATTGACGATATTATGGATGAGCCTTCTGAGCGCTTCGACATCGATCTCATCCTTCGAAAGAATTTCAATGGCTTCTTGATGAAAATGCAAAAATACATTGGCCCATTCGCTGTTGTTGCCTATCATCAGAAGCTTATGAAGTTGCTGGAGAAGCAACGCGAGTTCTTGTACACGCCATTTTTCGACTCTTTGCATGATTTATCTATAATGCCAGAAAAGTCCGGAAAAATCGAGGGGAAATTCAAATAATAAATCAATGAGGGGAAGTGCCTTGTCTAACTGCAGATGTGTGTGTATCATTGAGAATCGTTGTTTCAGAAACATTGTAAGATGAGATACTTTTTAAGCCTTGGCAGCAATCTAGGTGACAAGAGCCACAATTTGGAAAGAGCTGCTGAGCTCCTGACAAAAGCAGGGATACGCATCGTATCTGCTTCGTCTGTGTATGAAACGGAGCCGGTTGGGATCGCGACAGAGGGCTGGTTCTACAATCAAGTCCTTGAGGTCGAAACACACTATACTCCCGAAGAGCTTATCTTTCACCTTAAACGCATCGAAGAAGATATGGGACGTAGGCCTTCCACGATTCTCCGCTCGCGCTCCATCGATATCGATATACTTTTGGCTGAGGATAAAATCGTGGGCACCAAGAACCTGCAGATCCCTCACCCGCAATTGGCCAAAAGAAACTTCGTACTTTACCCGCTTGTCGAGATCGCGCCTGAGATGGTACATCCTCTACTTAAGGAAAAAATAATAACGCTTTTGGAAAGATCCAAAGATCGATCACGGGTGAAGAAGTTATAACCGCACATCCAAGCGAAAGGCAGTCGATTCCCTCTCTATCGTAAGGCCTGATCCGTATACGGTTCCAAACAAGGAAGAAACTTCTTGATAGATCATAATTTTTCCCATTAAATTTAAGCATAGAAAAAAATGCAATTTAAGGAGGACAGAATGAAAGAGATTCCGTCTGCTTTGAACATGCGTCTGCGCGTGGCTTTAACTATCTGTCTTTTCGCTTGCTCTCTTCCACTCAATGCCGATTCATTCACGCTCAAAGATATTATGAGTTTTGCATTTCCTTCTCATTTAATGGTATCTCCGGTGGGTGACAGGATCGCTTGGATCTTCAACCAGGAGGGACGAAGAAATATTTGGGTGGCAGAAGGACCGGATTATAGACCTCGCAGGCTGACTTCTTACACACACGACGATGGACAGGAACTCAGTGGGCTTACCTTCAATTTTGATGCCTCGGTTATCGTTTATGTAAGAGGCGGCAACGCGAACCGTACTGGCGAATACCCGAATCCGACGTCCGATCCCGATGGTGTCGAACAGCAGGTATGGGCGGTCAAATTCGAAGGCGGTGATCCATGGTTGTTGAGCACAGGGCGCGATCCGGTGACATCGCCTGCCGAGAACTTGGTTGTTTTTAACGCGAAAAGAGGCACATGGGTGGCGGACATCACCTCATCCTCAAAAGCAAAGATTTTGTTTAAAGCTAGAGGGAGGAATGGTTCCCAAGTTTTCTCCCCCGACGGATCGAAACTGGCATTCACCAGTTCCAGAGAGGATCACAGTTTTATCGGGATTTACGATTTCACCGGACATACGATCCGTTGGATCGCTCCATCCGTGGATAGGGATGGATATCCAGCTTGGTCTCCGTGTGGAAAATACATTGCGTTCATCCGATTTCCGGGAAGAACCGGGCTTTCATTCGGCAGGGGAGGTCAAACATTCTCTTTGTGGGTCGCGGATGTCGCAAAGGGAACAGCCAAAAAAGTTTGGCAATGCCCCAATGAAACGGGGGGATTCGCCCAATATTATCCCGAAGAAACCCTGAGATGGGCTGCCGACGGGCACCTCATTTTCTATTCGGAACACGAGCACTGGATGCACCTCTATTCTCTGTCGCTCGAAGATAATAGCGTTATCTGTTTAAGCCCAGGCGATTTCGAAGTCGAAAACAGCTTTCTGTCCAAGGATGGAAAAACGGTAATATACAACTCAAATTTTGGGGATATCGACCGGAGGCACCTTTGGAAAGTCCCATCCACGGGCGGCAAAGCGAGTCTGCTTACTCCGGGTGTCGGATTAGAATGGTCGCCCTGTCTGACTGCAGGAAGCAACGATCTCGTGTTTTTATCTTCGACCGCATACGAACCGGCTTCTCCTGCAATCATTAAACAAGGCGACAAGAATAGGCGTCTGATTGCGCCCAAAAGTATACCAGAAAATTTTCCGCTGAAAGAACTGGTAGAACCTGAACAGGTTGTGATCGAAGCTCCGGACGGACTCAAGATCCATTGCCAGCTTTTTTTGCCAAAAGAAACACAATCTGGGGATAAGCGCCCTGCGGTGATATTCATGCATGGAGGTCCGATTCGTCAGATGATGCTCGGCTGGCATATGAGAGGTTACTACCACAATGCATACGCTATGAACCAATACCTTGCGAACAAAGGTTATGTAGTCCTCTCTGTGAATTACCGAGCGGGCATCGGATATGGTTATGACTTCCGGACGGCTTCGAATCAAGGTCCACGGGGTGCTTCTGAATATCAGGATATCGTGGCTGCTGGACGTTATCTCCAAAACCGTCCGGATGTCGATCCGAACAGAGTCGGATTGTGGGGCGGTTCGTACGGAGGGTTGCTGACAGCGATGGGCTTGGCTAGAGATTCTGAGCTGTTCGCAGCCGGCGTTGACCTTCATGGTGTACATGACTGGTCTCTGCGCGCACGTCGCCGTGATGGAGGAGGATGGAACATTAGCGGTGAAGATCTCATGAGTGTAGCCTACCAATCCTCACCTGTAGCGGATGTTGATTTTTGGACATCTCCCGTACTTTTCGTCCATGGGGATGATGACAGAAATGTCGATTTTATCCAGACTACAGATCTTGTTCTCCGCCTAAGAAAGCTAAAAAAAGCGAAGGTTGAATTGCTCATCATTCCCGACGAAGTTCATGGATTTCTTAGGCACGAAAATTGGATAAAAGTTTACGAAGCATCTGCAGATTTTTTTGACCGGTTCCTTCCGGCCGTCAAACGGTAAAATATCGGATTAAAGGAGATCGTTAAAAACAGCTTCAAAAACGAAAGAGGCGCTCCCCGTGAGGAAGACAGATCGATGAATATCCTCCCATTCGACTCTGAGCGTTCCGCCCGAAGTGTGTACAGCCACAGGAGAAAGGGCATCCTTCTTGAAATGA
>JASFEP010000244.1:0-6874 GCA_050124775.1 Candidatus Aminicenantota bacterium | reverse complement strand
CTGGGTGGGACAGCGGGTTATCATTTTGGTGCCTTCCAAGAGGGTCTTATCCCAAAATTTCCGCTCGCGGAGAATGAGCTATGTCTTCATCGGCTGGCAAAGCCTGGAACCGCTTTCATCAAAGCCGGACGCAGATTCGCTATTTTAGGCGATGAGAGCGGGTCGTTCGAAGGCTGGGCCTATCCCCTCAAGCTCTTCCGCAGCTTCACATTTTCATTTTTTTTAGAGGATTCCACACGTCCGATCCATGGGAAGGATATCGTGAGGTATATCGATGTTACGCCCGAGGCGACGATTCTGACCTATACCGACCAATCTTTTACCGTCAAAGCCATTTATGTCACTCCCATAGAGAAACCCGGGTGCTTCATCCTCCTCGACGTCGATACGACAGAGCCCCTCACCATAGTCTGCGGATTTCTGCCGGTGCTCCAGCCCATGTGGCCGGCGGGATTGGGCGGACAGTATGCCCGCTGGGACAATTCCGTCAAGGCCTACATCATCTCGGAGCCCACAGGAAAAAATCACGGAATTATCGGATCTCCTGCAGCATCTGGACTTTCCTATACGCCTGCACACATGCTTTCCGATGCGCAGTACGAGTTCAATATCGAGGTCCCGAATCCCCAGGCGGTGAACGACAGGTTTATTCCGATCTATTGCGCCGGAGGGGAAGGAAAAAGAGAGGACATCATAGCGGTTTATAAAAAACTTCAAGACACTGCAGAAAAATTCTATATAGACAACCTCGACCACTACCGCATTCTCAAGGAGAGCACACTGACCATAAAAACACCCGATCCCAATCTCGATCTTGCCCTCGAATGGGCAAAAGTGGTCTACGACAGCTTACTGGTGGACAATCCAGATCTGGGACGAGGCCTGATAGCCGGGTTAGGGCCTTCGGGCACCAGCGGGCGCCCAGGATTCGGCTGGTTTTTCGGCGGCGATGCCTACATCAACTCATTCAGCATTCTCGGGTATGGTGGTTTCGATTGTACACGCGAGACCTTGCTCTTCACCCAAAAATGGCAGCGCCCGGACGGGAAAATGGCTCATGAACTCTCTCAGGCAGCCGCCTACATCGATTGGTGGAAGGACTATCCCTATGGCTATATTCACGGCGACACCACCCCATATTATATCGCAGCCATGGACGAATACGTCAAAAAAACAGGAGACGTGAAATTCATCACAGAAAGCTGGGATTCATTGGAGAAGGCCTATAAGTGGTGTTTATCCACAGACGCCAACGAGGATGGGCTCATGGACAACAAGGAGGCCGGTTTGGGCGCTCTGGAATATGGGGCGCTCACAGGTATCGCCACCGATATCTACCTTGCAGCCGTATGGCTAAAAGCTACTCAGGCCATGCGACATCTGGCCACAACTCTCGGGAAGAAATCGCTCAGCGAACAGGCAGCCGCACATTTCAAAAAGGCCAAAAAGGCTTTTGAAACGAAATTCTGGGATGAGGAAAACCAGTTCTACACCTACGCATTCAATGCAGAGGGGCAACAAGTCAAGGAGATCTCCCCGTGGAATGCGGTCGGCCTCTTCTGGAATTTCGGGACGCCTCAAAAAAGCGCACTCTCCCTTCGAAAATTGTGTTCATCGGAATTAGCCACGGACTGGGGAATCCGCAGTATTTCCAACAAAAGTCGACATTTCGGGCCTCTGAACTACAATTATGGTGCTGTCTGGCCTTTTATAACGAGTTGGGTCAATGCGGCCCTGTTTGCCCATCATATGCCCCTCCAGGGAATGAGCCTGCTCAAAGCGACCTCGGCACATACTTTTAGCCGATCCCTGGGATGCATAACCGAGGTCATCTCCGGGTCCCTCAACACATCCCCCCAGGAATCCGTTGCCCATCAAGGCTTCTCATCAGCCGGTGTTGTGCTCCCTTTGATCAATGGGCTGCTGGGTTTGGATGGCGATGCTCTCGAGAAAAAGTTAGCATTCGCTCCACAATTCCCCGCCGATTGGGAAAATGTGTCGATAAAAAACTACATCATCGGACAGGCCTCCTTTTCCTTCGATGTCCAAAAAAATAAAGAATCCTTAACCGTTCATGTTCGAGCCAAAAACGCCGAAGATTACAAGCTGAAATTCGCTCCCTCATTGGCCGTAGGAACTCATGTGCGATCGGTCACTCTCGACGGGCAGCCTATTCCCTTCGAAACAGAAACTTTCTCACAGGTCACGCAGGTTCTCTCTCTTATTCCCGTCAAAAGCAAATCCCACGCGATCGCTGTCAACTTCACACCCACTGTGGAGATTCTGCCGGTTGTGACTCAATCGAGAGAGGGCGACCCGAACAAAGGGCTCAAGATCATTCATGTCACGAAAGAAGACACGAAACTCCATATCCATGTGGAGGGCATGGCGGGTCAGACATACACCATGTCGCTCCGAAATGAAGAATTCGTGGGCGACGTTCGCGGTGCCACGCTCAAAGAGAACGAACTCCTCATAACGATTCCCAGAAGTAAAAATGGCGGATTCGTGAATCACCAGATCACCCTCCATCTTTTCTCCGATCGCACAAAATCATAGAGATAGGGTATGCTTTTTAATAAAAAAGAATTGATTAAGACAGGATCGAAGTTATTCATTCGCCCGAAACTTTTTCATTTTCTGGTTCTCCTCATAACGGTGTCGATATCCCATTTCTTTTGTTCCAGAAAGGCCGACTTTTCCGCCTACAGGTTCATCGACCATTTAAGCGAAGACAATATTCTTCTCAGCCCATTCAATGATATGGTCGAGGACCCCGAGGGATTCGAAGCATTCAATCCAGTTTTATACGCGATTGCTGATGAGTCTCCCCTATTGGATTCGGGCACCGGAAAAAACCCTCTGCTTTTAAAGAAAAAACTGAAGGTCGGAACTGTGGACATCAACATGCTTTTGGCGCCCCCCAATAGCCATTACGAGTTTCCTGTCAGGATCCCTCCGAATGCCTTTTTCGAGTTCACTTACGGAATCCGACGGGATAATGAGCTCCTCGATAGAGGCACAGGCTCACGAAACGTAGAATTCACAGTCATTCTTGAAACGGATGGAGAAAGAAAAGAGATATTTAATCAAAGACTGAATATAACTCCCAAAGACTCTCTTGTGTTCAACTATAAAAAAATCGATCTCTCTGAATATTTGCACAAAGATGTCGTTTTCTATTTTCAGACGAGAGGAGACAAAAAGGCCCTTGCCGGATGGTTCAATCCGGTCATCTATGTGCCGCAAAAGAAGACAAAAAATGTTCTTCTTATTTCTTTGGATACTCTGCGCGCCGATCACGTGGGATGCTACGGCTATCCACGAAACACCAGTCCGAATATCGACCGGCTTGCCGAGGATTCTGCTGTATTTTCGAACACATATGCCTCATCTCCTTGGACTCTCCCCTCTCATGTATCCCTCATGACTGCACTGAATTGTATCAACCATCAGGTCTATAACAAAGAGCAACGAATGGATGCTTCGATCCTGACACTGGCCGATGTATTGAGAGAAAAAGGCTATTTCAATGGAGCCATCACCGGCGGAGGTTTTGTCAAGGGTTCATTCGGATTTAATAAAGGATTCGATAGCTACCGTGTGGGCGGCAATTTAAATAAACCTAACTCAGCCCATATGATAGGGGCGGCATCCTTGAGTTGGATCAGAAGACATAAAGACCGGAATTTTTTCCTCTTCGTTCATACTTATCAGATCCATTCGCCCTATGCCTCGCCTTCGCCTTACAACGAACACTTTTTAGCCGACGATGCGGAATACCGAAGCTTCTCTCAGAGTAAATTCCGATTCTACCAGGAAGAGAGATACCTTCCAGTCACCGATAAGCTCAGACAAAACATCATCGATCTTTATGACGCCTGCATCCTGTACACGGATGAGGCTTTGATCAAGGTTTTGATAGAGGAGCTCAGGGCACTGGGGATCTACGACAACACCATGATCGTTCTGCTTTCAGACCACGGGGAGGAATTTTACGAACATAAGGCATGGGCGCACAGCCACAGTGTCTATAATGAAACGATAAAAGTCCCCCTGATCATCAAATTCTTGGAGCAAGAGCATGCCGGAACAAACATCTCCAAGTATGCGCGCCTCATCGATGTCATGCCCACCATCCTCGACGCTCTGGAAATCGACTATCCGGACCAGTATGCGGATGGAGAGACCCTGGTCGACCTCCTGAACAACAGGGGCGGGAGGGATAGAGAAAGGACCTTCCTGTCGGAACTGGAAACAGACCCCATCGATGGAATGATCCCCAGAAAGACAGCCATAAACCAGGGAAGAAACAAACTGATCTTGAATGAAGAGTACAGTCCTCAGAGTCTTGCTTATTTCAGTTATCCACCTCCAGAATTCGAAAAATTTGAAATTTACGATCTCGATTCCGATCCATTCGAAAATACCAATTTTGCTCTGTCAAAGCCCGATCTCACGAGACAATTTCTCGATTTTTTTGAAATTCGCTTTGTTCAAAAGACCGAATGGAGCTCCGCAGAGGCCCAAAACGAGGCTGAAATCCGCGAGCAGCTGCGGGCATTGGGCTACATCAAATAACACGAACTGTCCACCACCGCACACCGATTGTTTCTGAACCGTACACACTTTCTGGGATTCGAAATTTACCGATAAATCCGCCTCCCGATCCCGCCTTAAACTCTCGGGCGATAACACTTACCTGCGCCTGATTCTCCTCTTTTGGATACGGGTGGCATAGGACTTGCATACCGATGTATGCCGACAACCGGGCTTGCGGCGCTGAGTTCTGTAACGGAGCACAGATCATGCGAGAGAGTGATGTTTAAGAATTATCTGAAGATCGCCTTCCGGACTATCCGGAATCACAAAGGATATTCCCTGATCAATATTACTGGTTTGGCCCTCGGAATGGCCATCTGTATTCTCATTTTGATGTGGGTTCGACATGAGCTCAGTTTCGACAGATTCCACACAAACAGAGATCTTATCTACCGGATATATCAAGACTACCATCACGCAGGCGGTATCTCCCAATTCAGCAATGTTCCCCAGCCTGTAGGCCCCGAGGTCCAAAACACCATGCCAGAGGCGGAATTCGTGACTCGATTCCTCGATGACGATTTTACGTTCAGATATGAGGAAAATCTCTTCACGGAAAGGGATGTCCGCTATATCGATCCGGATTTCTTCCGAATGTTCTCCTTTTCGATAGTAAAGGGAGACACAGAGAGCGCTTTTATCGACCCGTATTCCATCATTCTGACGGAAGAAATGGCTGAAAAATATTTCGGCAAAGAAGACCCCATCGGGAAGATACTGACTGCAGACAGTCAATATCAGATGACAGTGACCGGCGTCGTGGCGAATGTTCCCGACAATTCCTTCCTTCAATTCGATTTCCTTGTTCCCTACTCCTACCTGGAAGCCACCGGTTATGATGTGACCAATTGGAATTCACACGACTGCCAGATCTACGTTATGCTGCACAGGAATATCGACTACAGGCAGGTGGAAGAAAAGATCTACGGGATGATCAAGAGGCATGCCCCTGATGACGAATCCTATCTGCGGCTCCAGCCGCTGGGGCGCACCCGCTTGTACACCTTGGGCGGCGAGTTGGGAACCATCAAGTATGTGTACATCTTCTCCCTCATCGCGCTTTTTATCCTCGTTATCGCCTGCATCAATTTTATGAACCTCGCAACGGCCCGATCGGCCAAGCGGGCCCGGGAGGTGGGACTGAGAAAAGTGGTGGGGGCGAGACGGAGCCAGATCATCCGCCAATTCTTCGGAGAATCCATCCTTCTCACCGTCATAGCCCTGGGCGTCAGCATTCTCATAGTGGAGGCCCTTCTGCCCGTTTTTAACGGTCTATCCGGTAAAGATCTGAAGTTCGGCCTTTCCGGCAACATGCCGATTCTTGCGAGCCTTTTAGGGATCGCGGTGTTCACAGGGGTCCTTTCCGGGAGTTACCCGGCTCTATTCCTATCCTCTTTTCTTCCAGGTAAAGTACTCAAGAGCTCGTACCGCTCCGCCGGGAGCAGACCGGCCCTCCGGAAAGCGCTGGTCGTCTTCCAGTTCTCGCTCTCTATTTTCCTGATCATCAGCACCACGGTGATCTATTCCCAGCTCCAATACATCCAATCCAAGGATTTGGGCTTCGACAAAGAGAACCTGATCTACGCCGGCATCGATGAAAAAATCAGAGAGAACTACGATGCGATCAAGAACGAGATCCTGCGAAATCCTCGCGTCCTCCATATGACCCGGACATTCCAGCTCCCCTCATTCAACAGGTACTCAGCCCCAGTCAACTGGGAAGGGAAGACACCGGACCAAAATATCACGTTCAATATCAGCCTCGTCGATCCCGATTATTTGGAAACATTGGGTCTGGAACTGGTCCAAGGCCGGAATTTCTCCTATGAATTCTCGACAGACACCTCCAATTATATATTGAACGAAGAGGCCGTGAGGCGGATGGGATTGGACTCTCCTATCGGAAAATGGCTCGAACATGGCGCAAAAGGCGAGATCATAGGTGTGGTGAAAAACTACCACTACATGCCATTTACTTATGCAATCGAACCCCTTATTCTTTATTACAATCCATCCTATTATCGGTATGCAATGCTCAGGATCAGCGGAAACGATATCCGGCGGACTTTGGGTTTTCTGGAGAACATTTGGGCTGAATTCGCTCCGGAATTCCCCTTTGAGTACCATTTTTTGGATGAAGATTATGAACGGATATACCGGACCGAACAGCGCCTTGGGGTTCTATTCAGGTATTTTACGTTTCTGGCGATATTTATCTCGTGCCTTGGACTTTTTGGCCTGGCGTCCTTTATGGCCGAACAGAGGACCAAAG
>JASFEP010000243.1:0-6887 GCA_050124775.1 Candidatus Aminicenantota bacterium | reverse complement strand
AAAAAAAGGGAACATGGACGAATTTCTGCAGGGAGGAAACGAGGGCCTGTCCGTCGATCTGCGGATAGTTCGGCGATTGAATGATCTTTTGATCCCTCAAATGAAAAATCCCGGGGAACCCGAATCCCACTCCCTTGATGTCCGGTCGGGAGTCGTTCTGGATAGCGCCCCAGGCTGTCTCCAGGAGCACAAAAAGCTCCTCCAGGCGTGCCGGCGTGTTGACCGTTTTGTCCTCGATAACGCAGCCCTCTGAGTCGATCACACCGTACTTGAGTTGCGTTCCACCAAGGTCGAATCCGGCGTATCGATCCATATTTAGCGCACCTGCTTTTGTCTATCGAAAACCCGGGAATTCCATATTGCTATAGCATCTATCTCTTATAGCCTATCGCTGCATAGTTGGGGGGTCCATACAACAGCTTGTTGAGACTGTCGATGTTCTGATTGAGAAGGGCCGCGTGTTCATCGGCTCCCGGCAGGGTTTTCAGCATTTCCTGCTCAAGCGGCGCTCCGTACCGGATCGTAACGTCTTCAAAACCCGAACTCTCAAGCAGGAACTTCAGAGCCTGCGGATGGATGGGCTGTTTGTGGGAGATATCGAGATGATAGATTTCGACGAGAGCGAACACGGATGCGGGGTTGATGGTTTCCAGCACAACGGGCGCCGAGGGGGCCAGTTTCACGAAGCCAACCTCGATCAGTCTCCTCAGGTAGGAAGGCGGCAGATGTTCGATAACCTGGGAGGCAAAGATTCCGCCGAGAGAGGCGTCTGAGTACTCTGCCAGCTGCTCCAGAATATCTCCCCTCCGGCATGCCAATCCTTTATCTTTGCAGATGTTGACCATCTGTTCGTTGATATCGATCCCCTCGGCATCGATCCATTTGCTTTTCAAGAGGTCGAGAAACTCTCCGCGGCCACACCCCAGGTCCACGACTTTTTTCCCTTTCTTGAAAAAAGGGAGATACTCTTGGAGTTGGCTTTTGACCGCCGCCTCCGAACCTCGAAAGCGGTTCTCGAAGCCCGTATACCGCCAGTCTTCCAGCGGCTGGAGGATCTCTCCGACCAGGCCCGGCGTGGGCATATGTTTCTCGTCCAGCGTTGCCGTTAACTCTGTCAATTTTTCCTTGAGGTCCAGAAACCTCTTCATCAGCATGTTCGCGTCTTTATACTTCGCCTCGAGCTGGTCCACCCGCCATTCCAGGCTCTTGAAGATCATGGCCACATGGTTGTTGCTCAGGGCATCCCATTCTTTATCCTTTGCATCGATGAGTGCGACGCTCGATTGCGCCAAGGCAGCGAGATCTAAAGAGAGTTCCTCTATCTGTTGGGAGCACCGATCGACCGTATCCTCGAGTTCCTTGAAGAGGAGAAGCGCCTGTTGGTCGAAACCTTTGTGTGAAGAGCCTTCGGGAAATTTTTTGGAGGGCTTGCTGAAGGGCCTTTTACCCTTTTTCGTTGGTATTTCCTCGATCGATGTCAGGGTGTCTTCGAGACGGGCGACAAGCTGCTGGAGCTTTTCTTTTCTCTCCGGGTCTTTGAATTCGTCGACTTGTTTCCGTATCTCCGCGATCTTTTCGATAAATTCAGCCTCTTTATCTTCGCGATCTTTGGCGAGCTTTTCGATCGTCCGTTTCATCAGTCCTTAGAGGGAGGGGTTTCATCCTTAGGCGGTTCGGATTCTTCCTTGTTGCCGCCGATGGATTTTTTAAAATTCTTGATGCCCTCTCCTAAGGATTTTCCGAGCTCGGGCAGCCGTCTTGCGCCGAAGATGATGACAATGATCAGGACGATCAGGAGAAGTTCTGTAGGGCCGACAGGTCCGAATAAAAACATGAATACCTCCTTGAGGGGTAATGATCTCTTTTGGCTCTATTCCTTCCAAAAAATGCAGTATCAAGGTACTCTAACCCTTCTTAAAAGTCAATAGTCCCGATGGGGAAGTCAGCATCCTCGGAAGCGTTTGGGGGGATGAATCACGGAAAAGTATCGATTGTTCGCAATTGTGTGGGGACGCAACCCGCGAGAAGGATAGAGCGTGAATGTCCTTTGTAGGAACCCTTTCCCATACGGCACGCTCAGGGAGCTGACTTGACACTTTTTTCGGCCCATTGGGGCCGCTCCCTGTAGAGAAAACTCCCGTGTCTTTAATCCCTCTTCCGGCTTCGATCCCATTTTCGCCAAGAATAGGGAGAGAGTAGACGGAGAAACGGCTTCTTGTGTATACTTGAATCCCCTGGAACGCATGGCGATGAAGAACATTCGAAATTTTTCAATCATAGCCCACATCGATCATGGGAAATCCACGCTTGCAGACCGGTTGCTGGAAAAAACAGGAGCCCTTTCCTCCCGTGAGTTCAGACAACAGGTGCTCGATACGATGGATCTGGAAAGAGAAAGGGGAATCACCATAAAGGCCCAAACAGCGAGGCTTCATTACTCGGGAGAATCCCAGACAGAATACATTTTGAACCTGATCGACACGCCCGGGCACGTGGATTTTTCATACGAAGTCTCGAGGAGTTTGGCGGCGTGTGAAGGAGCGCTGTTGGTCATCGATGCCTCTCAAGGGGTCGAGGCGCAGACACTGGCCAACACTTACCTCGCGCTACAGAACGACCTTGTCCTGATCCCCGTTATCAACAAGATCGACCTTACGCAAGCGAATCCGGGCCTGGCTCTCGAGCAGCTCGAGCACATCGTCGGGTTGAGCAAGGACGAAGCGGTCCTTGCCAGCGCAAAAACAGGACAAGGTGTAACAAATATCATCGAAGCCATCATCCAGCGAATCCCCTCTCCAAAGGGAAATCCCGATGCTCCGCTCAAAGCCTTGCTCTTCGATTCCTGGTATAACTCCTACCGTGGCGTGGTCGTTCTCGTTCGGGTGTTCGAGGGCACTCTCCAAACGGGCGCTTCCATCGAACTCATGGCGCAAAACGCCATGTATGAGGTAGAAGAAGTCGGCTATTTGACACCCAAGCTTTCCAGGAAAGACCGGCTGATCGCCGGCGAGGTGGGATACCTCATCGCCGGGATCAGGGAACTCGGCCATGCCCGCATCGGCGACACGATCACGGAAAAGAACAGGCCTGCCGCCGAAGCCCTCCCCGGATTCCAAGAGGCCAAACCCATGGTTTTCTGCGGGATGTTCCCCGCCGGCGAAAGCAGTGTGGAGGACCTTCGCAAATCTCTACAGAAACTCCGGCTCAACGATTTTTCCTTCCAGTACCAGCCCGAAAACTCGCCCGCTCTGGGCATGGGATTCCGCTGCGGATTTCTGGGGCTGCTCCATCGCGAGATTGTCCAGGAACGGCTGGAGAGAGAGTTCGACCTGAATCTTGTGACTACAGCTCCGAGCGTAAGTTTCCGCGTGACGAAAAAAGACAGGACCGTGGTCGACGTGCGCAACCCTTCAGAGCTTCCCGCACAGACGGACATACTCAAGATCGAAGAGCCGGTTATCGAAGCGCTTATCATCACTCCGGACAGGTATCTCGGTGCTGTTCTCAAACTGCTCACAGAGAGCCGGGGGAAGCAGAAAAAGATGGAATACATCAGCTCTCAAAGGATCTTTTTGACCTACATCCTCCCCTTGACCGAGGTGGTTTTCGACTTCTATAACCAGCTCAAGTCGATCTCCCAGGGTTATGCATCCATGGATTACGAGTTCATAGGCTACAGGGAAGCGGAGTTGGTAAGGCTGGATATTCTCGTCAACAGAGAACCTATGGATGCACTCTCTCTTGTCGTTCACCAGGACAAGGCTTACAACATGGGACGGGCCCTCGTCGGTAAAATGAAAGAGCTTATCCCACGCCAGCAGTATGAAGTCTCCCTTCAAGCCGCCCTGGGAAAAAGGATCATCGCCCGGGAGAGCATTCCGCCCTACCGTAAGGATGTCCTGGCCAAACTCTATGGGGGTGATTACACTCGGAAGATGAAGCTCCTGGAAAAACAGAAGGCCGGAAAAAAGCGGATGAAAAAAGTGGGGCAGATCGAAATTCCTCAGGATGCCTTCCTCGCCCTCCTCAAGCTGAGATAGATATTTGGATTTTGAGCGAGGATGTGGTAAAAAAGTGACGCCAAGAAAAATTCACAGGGGAAGGATCGAGTGATAGGTCGGCCAGTAACAGCGGGCCTCGGGATTAGCTATGTCGGATAAGCCTGTCGAGAAAGTCATCAAGAATGCCGTTAAGCTGCTCCGGGAGATATATCCCCAGAGCGCCTATCTCTATTTCCCCCTTCTTTCGACAGCGCTTGTCTGGGCCGTGCGGAGGCCTAAAGAATGGGAAGAAAGTATTTTTTCCTGGCAGGTCTGGCCCGACCCCGACTACATCAGGACAAAACCGAACGATTTCGTTCTGGAGTTTTTTAGCGGTAGGCCATCGCTCAAAGAGGCCTATTCCGAGGAGATCCAGAACAAAGATTGGAAGACCCTGAGGGCTGTATTTATCCGGCTCTATCCCATTTTCGGTCTCGACGATCCTTTTTTAAAGGCCCTTTTCAAGGAGGAGGTCGAAGCCGAAGATTTTCCCAAGATCGTCCTCGAGTTCGATTCACGAGTCGAGAAGGCCAAGCAGGATATCCGGGCCGTTAAGGCGAACGATCGTCTTCTCGCAGGGTTGAAAACCTTCGGCGAAGAACTGGCGTCTCTTTCGACGGCCGTTCTCGCCGAGAGTGACGTTCAGAGGTCATTGCAAGAGATTTTGGAAGAGCATCTCAAGGGAAAAAAATGAATCGTGAGATACTTTTCAGGTCGAGGACCGGTGCGATCATTGTCCTCCTTGTGTTTGTGATAGCCTGTACGTCTCATTTGAAGGAGGCGAAAGTCTACTTTACCCAAGGGGAAGAGTTTGCCCGCATCTATGAAACGGAGAGGGCCATTGCCGCGTTCAAACGGGCGAGGGAGGAGGCTTCGAGCCAGGTGAAAAAAGACCCCTCAGCCCAGGCTTACATGATCAAGGGCCTGGCAGAGCTGAACCTGGACCTCTGGGAAGAGGCCAAGCATAGTTTTTTAAAGGCCAATGCCTTCGGGTTCGAAAAGGGAGAGGAATGGGCTTCCCAGCTTTCGCTCTTCGGATTGGCCTCCACACTCCAGGAGATGGGCCTCCACGAGTCGGCTTCGGAGATATTCGAATCTCTTCTGGATAAGTCGAGGATAAAGCCGGTCACACTTTTAGCCGCTCAAAACCATGTCGAGATCGAACTCAAACGAGCTCTAGACAAAGACACTTTATCAAGAGAAAAACACCTCAAGGCACTCATCAAAACGACCGATAAACTCATAACCAAAGACCTTGGCTGCGGGTATTATCACTACCTTCAATCTCAGGTCCTTTCCCATCTCCAGGAATTCATAAAGAGTTTCGAGAGAGCTGTTATGGCCAGAGAGCTCGGACTCCCCACAGAACAAATTTTCCGTGACAATGATAACCAAATTGTCTATTGTTATCGGGAATTGAAAAATTTGCTGCAAGAGGAAGAATGGGCATCCTTCGAAGCGATCTATCTGGATTGGATGAAAAGATGGGGCTGGAAGGGGCCTGAAACGCCGACCTGGCAGGAGAGGTGAAACATGCTGCCGACGATCAAATGGGATAACGGCAAGGTCATCATGATCGATCAGAGAAAGCTTCCCGGAGAAGAGGTGTATATGGAGTGCACGGATTTCGAACAGGTGGCAGAAGCCATCGAAACCATGGTCATACGGGGGGCACCGGCAATAGGTGTGGCAGCCGCCTTTGGCGTGGCAATCGGAATATCGGGACTCGAAGGAAGGGAAAATCTGAGCGAGCAGTTCGATCGCATCTACCGCCGGCTGGAGAGGACGCGTCCCACTGCACGGAATCTCTTCTGGGCCCTGGAGAGGATGAAAAGGGTTTTTTTCAGCGCCCGGGATCTGGATTTAGCCGAGATCAAAAAGGTCATGATCCAGGAAGCTCTGGACATCGAAAGGGAGGATGTGGAAACCAACAGACGGATCGGCGCGTGGGGGAGGGATTTGATCAAGGACGGGCAGACAGTCCTTACGCACTGTAACGCCGGGGCCCTTGCAACTGCCGGTTACGGGACGGCTCTCGGGGTTATTCGCGCCGCCTTCGAAGAGGGAAAAAAGATGCGGGTCTACGCGGATGAGACGCGGCCTTTCCTGCAGGGGGCGCGGTTGACTTGCTGGGAACTGGCGAAAGACAGCATCCCTGTAGTGCTGATCGCGGATAGCATGGCAGGCTATTTGATGAAGAAGGGTGAGATTTCGCTGGTGATCACTGGTGCAGACAGGATCGCTCAGAACGGAGATACGGCCAACAAGATCGGCACTTATACGGTGGCTGTTTTGGCCCGCGAGCACAACATTCCCTTTTATGTGGCCGCTCCGATGAGCACCATAGATTTTACGATCAGGAATGGCGATCAGATCCCGATCGAAGAGAGAGATCCCGATGAGGTCAAATGGATCGGAGATGTTTGTTTGAGCCCATCCCGAATCGAAGTGCGGAATCCGGCATTCGATGTGACGCCAGCTCAATTCATCACGGCGATCATCACAGAGCAGGGGATCGCGCGGCCGCCTTATCAAATGAACCTCCAGGATCTGCGGAAAATGTAAAGAATTGAGGACAACAAAGCGGGGATTGGCAAAAATGGGGGCGGCCGCAGGGTGGAGACAGCCGCAGAATGGGGACAGGCTCGTTTTTCCGTTAGGAAAAAGGTGCCTGTCCCCAATTCAATATGGTTTGATGTATGGCTCGGTCCTAAGGAGCGGACCGCCTAATCAAAATGGGTACAGGCACCTCATTCCAAAATGGAATTTCGGAGCCAGTCCCCATTTTGACAGCGGAGCCAGTCCCCATTTTGATAATGGAGCCAGTCCCCATTTTGATAACGGAGT
>JASFEP010000242.1:0-6896 GCA_050124775.1 Candidatus Aminicenantota bacterium | reverse complement strand
GGGATACTCCGTCGACAGGCGTCACCACACCGCCTTTATGAGTAACGTTGCTGTAGCTATAGCCGCCGCCGGCAGAGGTAAAATCATTGAACCTGTACCGGACAAGAGCAGAGGCAGAAACTTGCTCTTCCTCAAAATCGGCGATGATCTCATCCCGATATCCTCCGATTGTTGTCAGTTCCCAATCCCAGGACAAAAAATGAGGATCGTTATAGAGTGCAAAAAAGCGCGGTTTTTTCTCTTTGAGAAGAAAGATCATCCCCGCGGTTTTTTGAGTGCCGAAGAAATTGCGTTCGAAAAGGCCCAATCCATAGGAAGATCCGCTCCCGGTTGTCACGATCGGAACGGGAAAGAGTGTCCATCGGTCCTCGAGATGGAACAAGAGGTCCACAAAATCCCCGTCGACTGTTTCCTTCAAAGAAATATTCCTGAAGGTCCCATAATTGTTGAGCCGGCGCTCCACGAGGTTGCGTGTTTCGTCCGTCCAGGGATCTCCTTTTTTGACATTGACGATGTGCTGCACCGCACTCATGCGAGTCCTTTTTAATCCCTCGAAGGTAATCGTGCGGACAGTGAGGATAGTCTTGGTTTGTGTAGGATAAACTGCAGTGAAGAGGAGAAGAATACAGACCACACCCAAAAATATTTTTTGAAATAAAAAATGCCGTTTTCTCAACGTCTCGATCCTATTCGATAAAACGCGTATTAAATGAATAATTCTATAGGAATACTAGGTATAAATCAAGCTATAATCTTCAGTGTTCAATTTTCAGCTATCCGACATGACCATCAGGCTTAGACCAGGCGTCCTTTATGCAAAGTTGTATCCTACTGAGTATTTTCCTATATTAGAGAAGTAGATGGGCAAAACATTATCAAAAAAATTTATTCTTCAGTGGGAGCTCACCGGTATTGTTCTTATCTTCGTTGCGGGGAGTTTTTTCCATTTCGTGTTCAAACTTACGGGGCAATGGCCACCTGTGGCCCTTATCGGCGCTGTTAACGAAAGCGTTTGGGAACACCTCAAGTTGGCATTCTGGCCGGCTCTGATTTATGCTCTGGCTGAATTTCCTTTTCTTAAAAACACAAAAAATTTCTGGACCTCCAAGTCCTTCGGGATTCTTTCCATGCCGCTGGCCATCGTGATCCTTTTCTACGGTTACACATCCCTTATCGGGCATCACATCCTATGGGTAGATATTGCATTATTCGGATTTGCTGTGAGTATAGGGCAGATGATAAGCTTCCGATTGATGACCGGAAGACTCCTGAGCAGAAAGGTCAAATTCATCGGAGCCGTATTGTTGCTCATCATGATCCTTGCCTTTTCTCTGTTCTCTTATCTCCCTCCCCATTTCTCTCTTTTCCGAGACTCTGTATCGGGTCAATACGGTTTCTTGAAATAATCGCGCACAAAGGATTTTCTCACTCTATCAGGACCTGGAAAGAAGAAGGCCGAGTGATCACGGACAATGACCATTACCGCCCCGATCAACAAAGGAAAAATACGCACAGCAGAACTCTCCTCGCTCAAATTCCGTATTAGATAATAGAAATCCATCCCCAAATAGGATTTTGTGTATGAAACAAGTCACAGCTGCGCTAATGCTCATATCCGTTCTTTTAATGAGCCAAGGACAGCTCTACCCGCAAGACGATCAAGAAGAAAAAGAAGGAAAAAAATATCCCGTGAATCTATCCCTTTGGTATCCCGTGAGCATCAACAAAACAAAACACGACGCTGTGAATCTGAACCTAACGCTTTTGTATAGCCGGGTGGGCTATGTGTCCGGATTGGATCTGAGTCTTTTGGGCTCTGCAATATCCCACGAATTAGAGGGTGCACAAATCTGCGGCCTTGCTGCTGTCGTGGGGGAAGCGGGGCGTGGTTTGCAGCTCTCCCTTCTCTCAAATATCGTCGGTGAAAACTTTAACGGCATCCAAACGACGGGTCTCATCAACATTGTTGGCAATCACATGTCAGGTCTTCAACTGGCGGGTCTGATGAACATCGCTGGCGAAAGCGGTCGAGCGGGGCAGGCATCCTCTCTCTTCAATATTACAGGTGAAAATTTAACGGGAGTGCAACTCAGCGCAGGCTTTAACATCACAGGAAACAACCTCAATGGCGCTCAAGCCGTCGGCCTTTTCAACATAGTGGGTGAAAACCTGGAAGGCGCCCAGGTTGCGGGTCTTTTTAACATTACAGGCGAGACTCTTCAAGGATTCCAGATAGCCGCATTCAACATCGCCGGACATTCCGCGGGCGCCCAAGTGGGGATCATGAATGTTGCCGGCAACACAGACGGGCTCCAAATGGGACTTGTAAATTACACAAAAGAAATGAACACAGGTGTCCCCATCGGCCCGGTGAATCTGGCGAAAAACGGAAGGATCCGAGGAATAGCTTGGGGTGGAAACCACGTGGCTGTGACAGGTGGCGCCAAATTCCGGATCGAACGTTTTTTTTCGATCCTTACACTGGGCATTGGAAATCTCAACGACAATATCGGCGAGTCTGTGTCTTATGGATTTCACTATGGAATATCCTTTCCTGCAGGTCGTCTCACATTGAACCCTGATATCGGATTCCGCTTCAGGGATAATAAGCCTTTGTTTAAAAAGACCGAGGAAGAACCCGACCAGCACATGGTGGAAGCCCGCATCATGCTCGACGTTCCATTATCCAAAAAATTCTCACTGATCTTTGGAGCCGGACTCACCCGGATCTTTGACAGCGGGAAAAACATCGACACGGGTGACACATCCCCACTCTTCGTCGCAGGGATTGAGTTCTTCTAATCAAGTACCGATGCAAAAATATTTAATTGATGCACAAGATGTGATAATTCTACTATAAAAAAAGAGGTCAAAATCATGACTAAAAAGGAAAAAGACATTTTCGAGGAGATCAGCGACAAGATCAAGGAACTCGGCAGAGAGATCAAACCTCATATCGATAAGGCGGAGGCAAAGTTCACGGATTTCGACAAGGCTGTCGAGCCTTCTCTTGAAGAACTCAGTACAAAGTTAAGAGAACTGGGCGGTGTGATCAAAGGGCCGAGCAGCGAATTCTCCCAGCGGATGAAAAACTGGACCGCCTCGGTCAAACCTGTGCTCGAAAATATGGGAAAAAGCCTCAAAGAGTGGAAAAAAGCGGATAAAAAGCCTAAAAAGGGATAAGTTCGATCTTCAAATCTTGATATATCCTTCATCAAACGTAAAATAAGTATTCTTTTTTGCCGCTCCTAAAAATGGATGGAGTGGCATTGAGTTTTAATCCTGTTTGACATATTATTGATAGGGATGGAAAAACTCCCATGAAGTGTCCCCGATGTCAAGCTGACAATCCCGACACCTCTCGTTTTTGCGGAATTTGTGCGGCCGAGCTGATCCCTGAAAAACCAGGGCTCTCGACAAAAACCATCCCCACACCTTTCCAGGCCCCGGAAAAGGGTGTCCTCTTTGCGAATAAATACAGAATCCTCGGTGAGATCGGACGAGGAGGCATGGGAGTGGTGCTCAAGTCTGAAGATATAAAACTCAAGCGCCCCGTTGCTTTGAAGCTTTTACCGCCCGAATTTATGTTCTCCCCGGAAGCCCATAAAAGATTTATCCGCGAGGCGCAGGCCGCAGCTTCCCTCGACCATCCGAACATCTGCACAGTCTATGAGGTCGAGGAATACCAAGGCCAGCCCTATATTGCCATGGCCTTTATAGACGGAAGAACTCTTAAGGAAAGGATCGTCCAAAGGCCGATCGCAATCGATGAGGCCATAAACATCGCCACTCAAGTCGCCGAGGGACTTGGTGAGGCGCATCGTAAAGGGATCATCCACCGCGATATCAAGCCCGCCAACATCATGCTTATCGACAAAGGCCAGGTCAAGATCATGGATTTCGGATTGGCCAAACTGGAGAGCGCCGGGGACATCACCAAGACATCCACCGTAATGGGGACAGCTGCCTACATGTCACCCGAGCAAGTCAAGGGAAAAAAGGTCGATCACCGCACCGACATCTGGTCCTTCGGCTGCTTGCTTTATGAAATGCTGGCCGGTCAAGGCCTTTTCCAGGCAGGGCATGATCAGGCGGTTTTTCACGCCATTGTCCACGAGGATCCCAAACCCATCACGATCCTGAGAAATGATATTCCGGCCAAGGTCGAAAAGATCCTGGTGAAGTGTCTGCAAAAGGATCCGCAGAATCGCTACTCAGATGCTGCCAGCCTGATCGAAGACTTTAAAACTGTGGATATCCATGATATAGCCGTCACCCCATCACTTCCTCCCCAAAAACACACCCCATCGATCGCCGTCCTCCCCTTTGTTGACATGAGCCCTGAGAAGGACCAGGACTATTTTGCAGAAGGGATCGCCGAAGAGCTCATTCATGCCCTGAGCCGTATCCAGGGACTCCATGTTGTATCCCGAACCTCGGCTTTTGCCTTCAAGGGGAAGCAGCAGGACATCAGGGAAATCGGACAAAAATTAAACGTAAAAACCATTCTTGAGGGGAGCATCCGTAAAGCCGGGAGCCAGCTTCGAATCACTGCCCAGCTCATCAACATCGAGGATGGTTATCATCTCTGGTCGGAGCGGTTCGACCGGAATGCGGCCGACGTTTTCGCCATACAGGATGAGATCTCACTGGCTATCGTGGAAAGCCTCAAAGTCACTCTCCGTGTTGGTGAGAAAACAGCCCTCAAAAAACGGGCGACCAACGATCCCGAAGCCCACAACCTTTACCTGAAAGGACTCTATTTCACAGCACGACCGGATGTCGAAT
Organism: Candidatus Aminicenantota bacterium; assembly: GCA_050124775.1. Classification (GTDB taxonomy): domain Bacteria; phylum Acidobacteriota; class Aminicenantia; order Aminicenantales; family Aminicenantaceae; genus WTAW01. The sequence continues at coordinate 2,108 of JASFEP010000242.1, read as the reverse complement.
CCTACAATAAAGCTCTCAATTTTTTCCAGAAGGCACTGGACAGGGACCCGAATTTTGCTCTAGCACACGCGGGCATGGCTCAAATTTTTGGCAGCCTCGGTGTTATGAATCTCGCCTCTCCGGCCGAAGTGCTGCCCAAAGCTAAATCCGCGCTCGAAATGGCCTTGAGCCTGGATGAAGATCTGGCCGAAGCGCATGCTCAGGTGGCGGTGATAGCCTTTTGGTTCGATTGGGATTGGGAGGCAACCGAGAAAAGTCTGGATCGAGTTTTGAAGCTCAATCCAGGTGACGCATTCTCTCTTGGCACATATAGCTGGTTTTCACTGAGTCAAAGACGTTTCCGCGAAGCGATCCGCGCCGCGAAGAAGGCACTCAGCCTGGATCCGCTCATGCCTCTCTATTACGCCTGGTCAGTGGGCATTCATGCTGCCACAGGCCGCTACGAGGAAGCCATTGAGGAGTTCGCCAAAGCCATAGAAATCGATCCAAAGCTTGGACTCGCTTACTTCCACGCTGGCCTCGCCTATACCCAGAAGGGAGAACTGGTTGAAGCCATCGAAACATTCAAAAAAAGCAAGAAATTCGGTGTCTATCCGGGATGGGCCGAGGGAGGCTTTACGTATATTTATCTAAAGAAGGGCGAAAAAGAAAAAGCCCGCGGTATCTTCAAGAAACAGCTTAGTGAGATCGAAAAGACAAGACCCTCATTCGTCAATCTGGCGTGGCAGGCCGCGTCCTTAGGAGATTTGGATCTGGCCTTCGAGTTTTTCGATAAGGCCTATGAGACAAGAGATATCCTGATGCCTTACATCAATGTATACACAGAAATCTTAGCCCCGGAAATGCAGAAGGACCCGCGGTTCAACGATTGGCTGATAAAAATGAAGTTAACGGATAAAGCGAAAGGAATCCCCTAGTGTAACCGACTTACCGTTTGGAATTGCTCCTTATAGCTTCTGCATCACATAAAACACATAGCCATACCACTCGGAGTATTTCCTATAGAGATCGATCTCCTCCTGATCGGACTCGATTATTTTAAGTGCTTCCGAATCGTCTTTATACTTCGCCCTGAGTAGATCCAAGCGCCTTTCGAGAGGATTGTAATACTCGTCCAACCAGGCATCCTCGGGCAAGGGAAAATGGTCGAGGACATGGTAACCGCATTGCGCAACGATCTTTAGATTGTTGGGAATGGTCGTTATTCCCGGATACATCCTTTTCCAATAATCGAGAATTTCTTTGGGAGGATTTGGCTTCAGCCAGGTCATCTCATTGACGACGCAAAAACCATGGGATTTGATAAACTTTAGCCATTCCCTGAGTCCTCTCTCAAAACCGATGATGTAGATAGAACTTTCAGCCCAGATAATATCGAAGCTTTCCTCTGGAAAATCCATGGTGAACATGGATCCGTTCTTCGCTTTCACCCGTTCGGAAAGTCCCGCGCCTTTGATCTTTTCCTCCAGCACATCCAAATAAGGCTGGTGATTATCCAAACCGATCACAAAACCGCCGCTTATTCTGGCGAGTTCCATGGTCTGGGCTCCAGGACCGCACCCGATGTCCAGGATTCTCGGTCGATCCAACCTGGGCAGCATTTCATAGGCCTTCCGCGTACAATCATTCCTTCCCGGCCCCTCCCGAGGAAGCCCCTGATGGATCTCGAAGAAAATGTCTCTTAAAGGTTTCTCCATTGTTCTTGTTTCTTTGTTTAGACCGGAAAAAAGTTTATCATACAGGACTTTATCTGACTTTGATGGCAGCAGCTCTGCCTTCCAGTTCTCGCGCCTCCTCCTTTTGACCTAACTTGCGCAAGACTTTTGCGTAGCCCTCCAATGTCTCCACGATCCGTGGATTCTCAGAGCCGAACTTTTTCTCCTGGATGGAAAGAGCACGCATGAAAAATTCTTCTGCCTGCCTGTGGTCATTCTCTTCAAAGGCTATTTCTCCAAGACCCTTCAGACTCACAGCAACCTCGGGGTGTTCCGCGCCTAGAGTCTTCTCGTTGACCTCCAGAGCACGTTTGTACATCGAACGGGCTTTTTCGTATTTTTTTTCCACAAAAAAAAGATTAGCATAACGATTGAGTATAACAGTTACATTGA
>JASFEP010000241.1:0-6926 GCA_050124775.1 Candidatus Aminicenantota bacterium | reverse complement strand
GAGTTCATCACTCCGAAACTCACCACAGGGATTTGGAGGTTCGTTCGGCCCAGTTTGCGGTAAACGATTTTATCTGAACGCCCCTGACTTCGAGGACTTTCCTTCGGTTTCCCTAAGCCAAATCCGGCCACAAATAAACCGGAAGCCGTTTTTCCCAAAAAATCACGCCGTTTTATCCCTCTATCGCTCATTCGCTCCTCCAAGAAATACAGAATGTTCATTCAGTGTTACACGTTTATTATTAACATGTTTTTGTATTCTGTCAATTTTGTCATTTCATATTCCTTATGTGCGATAGCGGTACACTTGTGGGAGCGGGTGCGGTTATTCTCTAATAGGATGATATCGAGAGCTAGATATCGAACGTAGTTTCCCCTCAGGGCGAACTCAGAATTTTTCGAAAAAACCCGTCGGAGCACTTGGAATGTCACCCAGCCCCGGCTTGGGGATCATCACTATTGAGGGGTTGACAGCAAAATAAGATTTTGAGAAAGTTGAATCGATTCTATCGGTACCTTTGTATAAAATGATGGCGACATTCAGCCACTCCAGATTGAGCTCTTTTGAGACGTGTCCGCTTCGATATAAATTTGCCTATATTGACAAAGTTAAGGTCGAGGCGGAAGACACTATCGAAACCTTCCTGGGTTCCAGGGTTCATGAAGCGTTGGAAAAGCTCTACAGGAATATTCAGTTCGAGAGATTATTGAGTGTGGATGAAGTCCTGGCTTTCTATAATAGAGAATGGGAGAAGAACTGGAAAGCGACGATCATCATCGTGAACAAGGACTATACCCAAGAGAATTACCGGAAGATGGGAGAACGGTATTTGAAGGATTATTATAAAAGGCATACACCTTTTAACACGGGGAAGATTCTCGGGTTGGAGACGACAGATACTCTTCCGTTGGATAAAGAAGGCATGTATAGTTTTTACATCCGGATCGATCGGTTAATGGACATGGGAGACGGAGTGTATGAGGTCCACGACTACAAGACCAACATGTCTCTCCCCAGACAAAAGGACCTTGATAAGGATCGCCAACTGGCTATGTATTCTCTGTGGGTCCAAGAACAGTTCAAGGATTTTAAAAAAGTCCGCCTTGTTTGGCATTTTCTGGCTTTTGACAAAGAGATGGAATCCTACCGAACAGAGAAGCAGTTGGATGATCTGAGAAAAGATGTCCTGGATGAGATTCATAAGATCGAAGCCGCAGAGGAATTTCCAGCCCATGTGACCCGTTTATGTCAATGGTGTTTGTATCGCGGGATATGTCCCGAATGGAAACATCAAGTCGTGCTTGAGGACAAGACGGAGAATGAATATTTGAACGATCCGGGAGTGAAGCTGGTCGACGAATATGTGAAAATCAAGCGCGAGATCGACTCTCAAAAAAAAGAGGCCGATTCGAAGCTGGAGAAGTTGAAAGAAGCATTGATTGTTTTTTGCGAAAGGGAAAATGTTTCTGTGGTTTTTGGATCGACGAGCAAGATATCCGTCAAATCGTATGAATCCATAAAATTCCCCCCTAAGAGTTCGAAGGACAGAGAAAACCTCGTCGGTTTTTTGAAGGATATCGGAAAGCTGGATGAAGTCTCTGAGTTGGATACGCGTGCGCTGACTGCAGCGTTAAAGAAAAAGGAATGGGATGAAAAGAACCTTGATCGTCTCTGGGAGTTTGCGACGAGTGAGTTGAATCACAGACTGAGCATTTCCCAACGTAAGAAGCCTTGAGTCAATGAAAACCAATGGATGACAATGAACGCATCTTGAGGAGAATGCAATGAATAAAAATGATCGGATAGAAACAATCCAGACAGAAATATTGATCATCGGCGGGGGGGCTGCAGGCCTTTCTGCGGCCCTATATGCGGCAAGAGCTGGCCGGGATACTCTCGTTCTCGAAGGCCGTCGGTCCTCAAGGCTCAATATCGGGTACACGGTAGAAAATTACCCGGGTATTATTTCGATCGAAAGCACAGAATTGTTGGAAAAATTCAAGACACATGCCAAGCATGTGGGCGCGGAAGTTGTGGATGAGGAAGCCGTTGTTTTCAGCCTCGCTTCGGACCCAAAGTTTGTGACAACCCGAGATAAGCTTTTTGAGGCTAAAGCTGTGATTCTCGCGTCGGGAAAGCCGATCGCTTTAGGGAGAATGTTTCCAGGAGAGGAAAAATTGATCGGTTTGGGAGTGAGCTATTGTTCGACATGCGATGGTCCGCTTTTTAAGGGGCGGCCGGTTGCTGCTGTAGGGAACTCCGATGAAGCGGCAGAAGATGTTCTTGCGCTCAAACATCTAGGATGTGATATCCACTGGATCCTCGGAGATGGGAAGGATGTGAATGTCACTGCTGAGCTTTCCGAGAAGATCGCTAAGAAAGACATCCCTGTTTACGATAAATCTCGGGTGAGAGAGATCAAAGGACATGGGAGGGTCGAATCTGTTGTGTTCGAGCGGGAAGGAGTGGAAAAGGAATTGAGTGTGATGGGGGTGTTTGTGTTTCGTGAAAGTCCCTCAGCCGCTCAATTCAGCAAAGCCGGTTTGGATCTGGATCACCGACAATGTGTGGCGGTGGACCGTTTTCAGAGGACCAATCTCGAGGGCGTATTCGCCGCAGGCGATGTGACCTGTGGTGGCATGCAAATCGTTTCAGCTGCCGGAGAGGGGTGTGTCGCAGCCATGCAGGCTGTCAAATACCTAAGGCATAGTGATAGGGATTAGAAAAAAAAAGGAGCAGGCTTAAAATCGCCTGCTCCTTGTCGCTTGTGCAGGTCTATGGCCCGCCGAGCGACGGGCCCTCATCCTGAAAGGGTCGTTACCCTTTATCTATGTCTATACGCTGGAACTTTGATGAGCCGCAGCGTTAGCTTCCTTGGCTAACACATTCGATATGATCTCATATCCCGCTTTTTTGCCGACTTTCAAGATGTCCACTGAGGGTGACGCGATCAGGCTGAATCCCACAAATGTGATAAGAACCGCTACCAAAAATATTGCCAATTTATTTCTGAGTTTCATTCTATTCTCCTCTTCTCTTTTCATTGTTTACTCTCATATATATAGACGTAAACAAGGGCAAAAAAGTTGCCCCTGTGAAAGTTATTGCAGTGATCTGTGGGTCTCAATTTTTCCTTCTCAACAGTTAGACAGAGTATGAACCGAGTTTATTCCATACAGTCCAAAGGGTTCGGGGTCGGTTGCGAAAATGATTTATTCTTCTATCTCGCGTTGGTCCTGATAGAGGATACGATGTCGGGATGCCGACAGTACGATCGTTATGACCAGCGTGAGGACGAATAGGATGACAGCCAGCAGGGGATTGATGGATGAGATCACAATCGCTCCTAAAAATCCGAGTGAGATGAATTGAAACAAGATCATTGGTATTTTGCACTGGTGGGATGAGATATCTGACTTGATCAGTCGATGTCTATGAGACGCATAACACCAGTTGATGAAAAGCAGTTGACAGATCGCGATCTGGTTAGTCCCATAGAAGATCTTTGCGATCCATTCGTCATAATGGTTGTAGAGGAGGAATGTTGAGAAAGGCACCAGGGCTACAAACATGAGGAAAAGAATATTGATCCAGAGAAGGATTCCGTCATAGCCCAGAATAATCTGGAATTGTTTTTGATGCAGGATCCAAAAAACTCCCAGAACGAGAAAGCTTATTCCATAGATGATTAACCCTGGCCATATTTGAGAAAGAATCTGCGTGAGATCCATTCCCCCGAAAGATCCAAAAGCCTCGAGTAAGACTAAGCCCAGGGTCAAGAAAGTCAGAGAAACAGCGAAGACACCGTCGGTCAAAGATTCGAGGCGCTTCGTGCTGGGGAGATCCGTAACACTGTAATCACCGAATTTGTTCATTTCAAACCCCCTCCTCTGGATAGTTCGATTGATTCAAATTATACATGAATAGAGAGCATTTTATAAGTATAAGAATAGATTTCAGATGAATGGAATTATCAAGGGAGTTGCTGTCTACGTTTTAAGAGCGATTGATCTATCTGCCCAAGAGGATGACATATCGATAGTATTGACCGAAAGTTAAATAATTCTTCTCAAGACAAAGAATAAAAATGAGGGCAAGAATAAAAAAAAGGGACGCTCATCACTCAAGTGAGGCGTCCCTTTTTTTCTCACCAACCGATATTGCCGAAGATAGGATTACCGTCTTCGTCGACCAAACCACGCTCCATAGGTGAGCTGACGATCGCATCAACCTCATCCTGGCTGAGATACTGTGCTTCGTAAGTCTCTCCGTATCTGCTGAGGTGTCTGACGTAGGCCCTCAGATGATTGCGGGATCCTTTCATCAGATTCTGGTACACAGTCCTGATGTCTGCATTGTCGGCTTCATTAAGATAATCCTTCAAGTCGAAAATATCCAGATCTTCTATAGTCGCGCCCACACGAACGGCCTCCACAGGAGCTGCTTGGCCCTTAGATACGAGTTCATTATAGAGTATTTGAAGCTCGTTGTTCGAAAAGAATCCCACTTCGTCGCTGACAACTGGAAGAGGAATATCATACTTTTGCAACAGGAGTTTCAAGGCGTCCATATGTCTTTGCTCGCTGTTGGCAATATTGCTGAGTATCTTGATGTTCCAGGACTCGTAAAGAGTGAGATAGACATCTCTCGCCAGCTTTTCCTCCTCGTACATATAGGTCATACCCCATACTTCTTTGTCGCTCAAGTCTTCATGAGGAAGGCTGTTGATGAGTTCGGCCATACCACCGTTAAATCCGATACCCCAGCCGGGCCCATGCTTTCCCTTGCCGTTCCCTCCATTCCAGCTATTTCCCTGCGCGAAGGATGAAAGAGCCAGAAAACCGATCGCTGTCATCATCAGTAACGCTTTTTTCATTGAATATCTCCTTTCAATTATTTGGATTTTGTTTATTGCAATAAGTGTGCCATATCTATCTTGTTTATATTAAATGACTTATAAGGTTTTATTGTTGGAATGCTCCGACATTTATGTCTGAAAACCGACAATTTTGTAGTTCCTTTGCACTTCATTCGATGACGCCCAGGTACCTCCCGAGAGCATTGGGATATGATTTCTGTTCGGTTTGAAATATTTGTCGATCTCGATTATGCTGATTGACTCAGGTTTCTTTGAAATCCTGGGATATGGCGTATTCAGAAAGGAGAGATTCCAAATGATCCCAAAGCGCTTAATCTCGTTTGTGGTGTTTCTTCTGCTGACGATTTATCCACTATATGCGGATGATGTCGAGGAAATTTTTTTGTCCATCAAGGGGGGGCACATCTTTGAGCTCATCAATACGCTTACGTCCGAAGATATGGGCGGGCGCCTGTCAGGCACGCATGGGTATGATCGTGCAGCCCGGTTTGCAGCCTCGATGTATGAGAAGTGGGGACTCACCCCGGTGTATGGAGATAGTTTTCTTCAACCCTTCCATATGGCTTATAACGAGATGCGTGAGACTCATTTCTCTTTAATTTATCCTCCGGATCCAGGGAAGGAGGGCAAGCCGACAACAAAAAAAATGACCATATATGAAGATTTCTGTCCCACTCTTTACAGCGGATTCGGCCAAGTCGAGGCTGAAGTTGTTTTTGCCGGTTTCGGGCTTACGGCTCCTGAACTCGGTTGGGATGATTACGGAGGCGTCGATGTGAATGGAAAGATCGTTGCCACTCTGCGGGGCACTCCACAAATCCCGGGGAAAAATTTTTCGGCATACGCAGAGCGTACCGCAAAACTTACGAATGCCAAAAAGCACGGTGCTTCCGGGATGATCCTCATCAACAGAGCTGTGGTTTCTGGGGCCGGCGTTTATGTCGAGAACCTGCCAATGGTGATGGTGGGAAATGAAGTGGCTAACGAACTCTTCAAGAACAAAGGTTATGATGTTCAGAATTTGAGTGCCTTGTTGAGGGATGGCCATCATCTCTCTTTTCCCACAGGGATTCGTGCCGAAATCGATGCAAAAGGTGCTCACCACGCGAATGCGAAGACATACAATGTTGTCGGGTTGATCGAAGGATCGGACCCTGTTTTGAAAGACGAGTATATGATATTCGGAGCCCATTTAGACCATCTCGGGCCCTGGCCGGTCATTCATCCGGGTGCCAGCGATAATGCCAGCGGTTCGACCATCGTGATGGAGCTCGCCTATGCCTTTTCTCGGCTGAAGCCAAAGCCGAAACGATCTCTGATCTTTGCCCTTTTCGGTGCCGAAGAACTGGGGCTCCTCGGAAGCAAACACATGGCAGCTAACCTCCCAGAATATCCGTCGAAGCCTATCATGATGGTCAATATCGATGTGGCCGGAGCCGGGACCAGGATCCGGGTGGCTGGAGGAAAGACCTATCCCGAGCTCTATGGTCTGATTAGAGAAGTGAATGACAAATATGACATAAATCCAAACATCGAGGCCGGGGAGATCTCGCCTGTAGGGGGAAACAGCGATTATGCGCCTTTTCTTGCCAAGGGGATCCCTGCTTACACCAACTCTTCAGGCGGGGGCCAGCGTTTCGGTATTCACACAGCTGGAGATTCCATCTATATCGTGACTCCAAAAATCATGGAAGATATGGCTCGGCTTTATTTTATGGCATCATATCTCTATGCAAATAAATAGAAAAGAGTGAAAAGATGGTTCTGATTGTTCTCGGTGTGATCTGTCTCATTATCGGGATCATAGGCTGTGTCATTCCTGGTATCGCAGGACCTCCTTTCAGTTTTTTTGCGTTGATACTTCTCTCCATCGCAAAAGGATGGGAACCCTTCAGCGCGCAATTTCTCGTAGCGATGGCCCTGATCACGGTCATTGTTACCGCTCTGGATTATATCGTACCGGCAGCGGGGGCGAAAAAATTCGGGGCCTCGAGGGCGGGTTTTTGGGGCGCTGTCATCGGCTTGTTCGGAGGACTCATCTTATTTC
>JASFEP010000240.1:0-6936 GCA_050124775.1 Candidatus Aminicenantota bacterium | reverse complement strand
AAGAAAAAGTGACATCCGCCGCTTCAACGGAAACAATAAGCTGGAGTCATTCAATTGCGATTTTGCCGTTCAAGGATCTGAGTCCTGAGGGAGATCAGGAATACCTCTGTGAATCGATGGTGGGAAGCCTCATTACTAAACTTCGAATACTGAGCCCGGATTTGAAGGTGATTTCTAAGCGAGCTGTCTTGAAATATAAAGATCGAGATGTGGATATTAGCGAGATCGCTAAAGAATTGGCCATTGATTCGATCCTGGAAGGAAGTCTGCAGATCGAAGGAGACAGGATCCGCATGAATGCTTGGTTGACTAATACGGCAGATAAATCAGTAATCTGGCCTTTCGAGTATGAGGGGAAATTCGAAAGCGTTTTGGATGTTCAAGACCGAATTACCGTCGAAATCGCAAAAGAGTTGAAGCTGCATTTTGCAAAGGATGACGTCGATATTCTTAAGGAAAGTGAGCCAAAATCTGTCGATGCCTATGTTTTTTATGCCAAAGGAACCTATTATGAAAGTCTCTATGAAAGAGACCGTAGAGAGGAAGATTTCGCCACTGCTGTTAACATGTATGAGAAAACTATCGAACTCGATCCCAATTTTGCTTTGGCTTACTGGGGATTGGGGAACCTTTATGAATCCAGGTATGTCATCGAAGATAGACACCAAGATTTGGAGAATATGTTTCGAAATTATCAAGGGGCATACAATATCGCGCCCGATATTGCAGAATGCAATGCCGGTATGGGCTGGTTTTACTTTTATAAACGGAACAACGAAAAAGCATATTACCACTATAAAAAAGCATTCGAAATTAAGCCGAATGATCCATTGATCTGCTATCACGTCGGGGGTTTCTTGAGGAGCATAGGCCTCTATCGAAGCGCGATCAAATATTATGACAGAGCCATTGAATTAGATCCCCTCGAGACAACTTTCCTCAATCTAAGAGCGAGTTGTTTCCGGTATGTTGGCGAGTATGAAAAGGCAAAAGCTGATCTTGAAGAGATGGAAAAAATGGATCCCTCTAATCTGAATACACGGCTGCTGCATGCTCGGTTGTTGGTTTGGATGGGGTTGTATGATGAGGCCAAAGGAATAATAGGAGAGGTTGAGCAGATTGATCCGGATTATCCGGTTATTCGTTACCCCAAATCTCTATTGTATGCAGCAAAAAAGGAAAGTGACAAAGCGTTAGGATATATTGAGGGGAAACATTCATATGCCTTCCATTATCTTATTTCTAATGTTTATGCATCGTTGGGAAAGAATAAAGAGTCCATCCAGTGTATACATGATGGGATAAAAAATGGATTTGAAGAAATAAAGACCTATCTTTACACATACGAATACCTTATTAACAATCCTTTTTTCTCAGAATTGAAAGAAGAACCAGGCTTCCACGAGATTCTACAACAAGCAAAAACCGAGTATGAGGAACGAAAATCGAAATATCGGGACCTGTAATCAGGATTATGCGCTTGTCTCTATTTGTACTTTTCCCTTGAAGACTTTGTAGAGATAGACCGTGTATCCGATCACGATGGGCATTCCAATGAGGGCGATGATAAGCATGACCTTGAGGGTCAGCTCGGAAGAAGAAGCGTTATATATGGTTAGGCTGAGAGAAGGGTCGTTGCTCGCTTTGACTAAGTTCGGAAAGTGAATGGCGCCGACGATTCCCCACAAGCCCAGAAAGGCCAGTGACGACATCCAGAAAGCTCTCGCATCATTCGCTTTTTTTAGGGAAATATGAACGACAACAAGCGCACATACAACCAAAGCCATAAAAAACCATGCCCATGGTTTCCTCAAAGCATCTTGGAAATATGCGATCGTGAGGACTAAAGCCAGGATAAGCAAAGCTTCGTACCGGGGCAATATTTTTTTCGATAAGTTTCTTGCCCTTTCCTGAACCGCTCCGCCGACTTTCATCGCGGCATATGTGCTTCCCTGGAGCAGAAAGGCCGCAAGACCGAGCAATCCCAACACCAAAGGGAATGGACGGAGGAGAGTGAAAAAGGTTCCTGTGTAGTTCATCGTGTTATCTAGAGGGACGCCGACGATAACATTTCCCAGTGCTACGCCAAAAAGCAGAGCCGGAAGGAAGCTTCCTATCACGAAGGCTCCTTCCCAAAATCTTTGTCTCTTGGTGTCGTGAGCACGAAATTCCAGCGACACGGCACGAAAGATCAGTGAAAAAAGAACGACCATAAGCGCCAGATAGAAACCACTGAAAACCGTTGCGTAGGCATGGGGAAAAGCAGCGAATAGGGCACCGCCCCCCGTCAGCAGCCAGACCTCGTTCCCATCCCAGAAGGGACCTATGGATCTGATCAAGGCCTCTTTCTCCTCCTCCTTTTTCCCCAAGAATGGGAAAAGGACGCCTATCCCCAGGTCGAATCCGTCCAGGATGGAGTATCCGGCGAGCAAAACGCCGATGAGAATAAACCATACATTGCGAAGTATATCCCAAGTTTCCATTATCCTTCTCCTTCAATATCCTTCCGAAACGGGTTCTTCTGGACCTTTTCTTATGAGCCTGAAGATGATCGGTATCCCGACCGCAGCGATAAGGGCGTAAACGACAATAAAAAGAATAAGAGAGAACAGAATATTTCCAGCGGGGACGGTAATCGAAATGGCATCTGCAGTCCTCAGAACCTTGTAGACGGCCCAGGGCTGCCGGCCGACCTCTGCGGCCACCCATCCGGTCTCGTTGGCGATGTAGGGGAAGGGGATGAGGAAGAGCAGGAGTTTGAGATACCAGCGCGTTTCATAGATTCTTTTGCGCACAAAAAGCCAGGTTCCGACAACAGACACCCCTATAAATATCGTCCCCAGGAGGATCATGATATGATAGGACGCAAAGGGGATGAAGACTTTCGGCCGCTCATCTTTGGGGAATTCGTTCAGGCCGAGGACCTTTGCGTTTGGGTCAAAATATATAAGGGTACTAAGTAATCTGGGAATTCCGATATACGCATGGTTTTTTTGCTCGGACTCATCCGGGATGGCGAAAATAGCCATCGGAGCTCCCTCTTGAGTCTCCCAGAGAGCCTCGAAGGCCGCCATTTTTTCGGGCTGAGTCTCTGCGACCTGGATGGAGTGGGCATGTCCCAGACCTAACTGAAGGATAGAGACGATGATAAATACAGTCATAGAAATACGCAAAAGCGGCTTTGCGAATTCGATATGTCGTTTCTTCAAAAGATACCAGGCAGCGATACCCGCTGCCACAAGCGAACCTGTGATCCATCCTGCAGCGACCGTGTGGAGGTAACGCTCGACCGTGGAAGGATTGAGTGCCGCCTCGAAAAAATTCGTGAGCACGGCTCGTCCCCCTTCGATCTTATAACCTGCGGGCGTCTGCATCCAGGAGTTGGCGATGATGATCCAGACCCCAGAGAGATGGGAACCGAAGAAAACAAAAAATGCCGACCACCAGTAAGCCTTTTTTGAGATGCGTGATCGGCCGAAGACGAGGATCCCGAGGAAAACAGATTCGAGGAAAAAGGCAAAGATCCCCTCTGCTGCCAAAGGCGCGCCGAAGATATCCCCGACCATCCTGGAATATTCGGCCCAGTTGTTGCCGAATGCAAACTCGAGAACGATGCCCGTGGCCACTCCCATCACAAAAACGACAGCAAGGATCTTTATGAGAAAGCTCGATAAATTCTTGTAGAGATCTTCTTTCGTTTTAAGATAGAGGGATTCGACGATCAGAATGATAAGAGTCAAGCCAAAGGTTGTCGGAGGAAATAAAAAATGAAAACCTGCTGTAAATCCGAACTGAATTTTGGCTAAAAGTACGGCATCCACGAATCTTCTCCTTTTTGCTTATTATTTTTTGAAGTGGGGGATCTCACCCACAGATCGATGCCCAAATGCGGTGTCACTTCTACAGGTCAATTATGTTATAAATTTCTGTGTTCGATGTCCATATTTTTGTTGACTGCACATAAAATTATCAATAGAGTATATACTGTATAAGCACACGGGATGAATTCTTAAAAGAAAAAAAGGAGGCAAAACTGTGAAACCGAGAATCATCATAATATTACTCCTGATTATTCTGGCTGTCGTATTTATTGTTCAGAACACCCATGTTGTCTCCGTAAACTTTTTGTTGTTGAAGTTTCAGATGTCCCAGATCATCATGATCGTGCTCATGTTGCTCATAGGTTTTTTTATCGGTTATCTGGTTGCGGGCAAGAAAAAATAATCCAAAGCACTGAATTTAAAAAGCAATATCTCTCGGGGGACCATCTATTATGATGGATATCGTGGTTAGCCGGCCAAGAAACGTCTCAGCCAGTTGAGTATCGTCCCCTCGTATTTTCTGACGACGAGGACAGAAACGGGAGACCGACGGGTCAATTTTTCAGGGATCGTTCCGAATCGGATCCGCTGCCACAAACCGGCTTTGGATGCTCCTATGAGGATCATGTCGTAACCTTTGCTTTCCCTGATGATGGTCTTCAAGACGTCGGTTCCGTAAGCGATTTTTTCCTCGACCCTCTTTGTTTCGTGTTCCGTGGCTTTTTTGGTATCCAAAAGACAGCTCTGTCCTCTCTTGATTTTTCTTTCGTCCCTGACGACGGAGAGCAGGGTCAAGGTTCCCTTGTTCTGTTGTGCAATCCAAGATCCCCACTCGAAAGCCAGTTTGGCGTTTGGGCCACCCGCCGTAGGGAGTAAGATCTTTTTGATCTTGGAATCCTTCTTAATTTTAAGAACGCCGACATCGCAGGGCGCTTCTTGGATGAGCGGATCGAGGACACTCCCCAGTATCTTTTCTCTTGTCGTTACCGAACCGCTGCCCAGTATGAGAGCATTTGCTTTATTCTCGATAACACTATCCAGCAAGCCGTAATAAACTTCATGGGATACCCGGATGTTGTAGCTGACGGGAACCTTGTGTCGATCCCCCATTTCATCGGCTTCTTTCAGAAATTCCTTTCGCTCTTGGATGAACTGTTTCCCCACATTTAAGGGAGTCTGCGGAGGAAGAGGGATGACATGAGTGACAAAGATCTCACCATCCTTTTCTTTCGCTAGGGGCAGAGCTGTATTCATCAGAGGGAGCACATCGTTCTTGGTTTCGATGCCGAGGACGATCTTGTAAGCCTTATGGGCCAGGTCTTTTTCTTCGACGATGATCTTGGGCCCTATTTCCGCCTTTTCCCTGTGCTTTGCGTAACCGTAGTAGATCGACAGACCCGCTCCGATCCAGAGAAGGCTCAGGAAAAAGGCTTTTGGGCTGTACACGAACATCACCACTATGAGAACGGCCTGAGTCAAAATGCCCAGAACAGGAAAAAGAGGGAAGAGGGGGGATTTGTAACCTTTGAGAAGATTGGGGGTTTTTCTGCGGATGTGGATCAGCGCGACATTGACAAAAATGAAGAGGAAAAGAAACATGATGTCTGCACTCGAGGCGATGTCTTCTATGGGAAGCAGAAGGACCATTGAAATGATGAGAGCTGAGGAGACGAAAATCGAACCGTCCGGAGTTTTGAATCGTGTGTGGATGCGGCCGAATATCGGGGGAAGATTATGATCCCGTCCCATAGCGAAGGACACACGGGAAGAGCTGTATATCGTCGCATTCAGAGCGGATATCGTGGAGAGCAATCCCCCTATCAGGAGTATAGCGCTTCCCCAATAGCTGATGTTCCGGGCTGCCTCCACCATTGCGATTTCTTTTTCAGCAGCAAGGAAATCCCAGGCTGTCATATCGCCAGGGTTGACGACGCCCAGAGCCACAAAGGCCACAAGGATATAGATGGGAACAACGATCAAGAGGGAGATGAAAATTGCCTTGGGGATGTTTTTTTCGGGATCTTTGACCTCCTCTCCGCTCTGGGCGATGATCTCGTAGCCTTCGAAGGCGATGTAAGTGAGACCCATCGCAGTAAGGATGCCGAAGAAACCCTTGCCGAAAAAGGGCGTAAAATGACTCATCCGTGTGGGATCGCCGAGGATGATTTTTGACCCGAGGAGGATAAACAGAAAAAGAATGGATATTTTCAGCATTGTGGCGATGTTACCCGCTTTTCCTGTTTCTTTGGCGCCTCTAAAATTGATGTAAGTGAAAAGGACGACGATTATTACTGCGAGTACTTTTTTTAGAATTTCGGGAGAAAGTGACAGATGGGCACCGAATTCATGGAAGACCTCTCCGAAGTAGGCGCCGAAACCCACTGCATAGAGGGCACAGGCTACAGAATGGGCCATCCAGGACATCCAACCCGAGAGAAAACCAGATGGCTGCGGGAGGCTCGATTTTACCCAGAGATAGCCGCCTCCTGCTTCGGGGATCGAACCGCCCAATTCTGCATAGGCAGAGGCCGTAAACAGTGCGACGATGCCGTTGAGGAGAAATGCGACCAGGATAGCTGGTCCGGAAACTCCGGCTGCGATTCCCGTGAGAACGAAGATCCCTGCGCCGATCATAGCCCCTACACCGATCATCGTAACAGAGAAAAGGCTGAGATCCCGGCTGAGGCCGACATGTGTGCCCGTCGAACCGGAGGATGGACTTTTGTCGTTTGTGTCGTTTTTTTTCATGTGTCGATGACCTGGCGATCGAACGAATAATACAAGTTCTCTATATTTTCAGAATTGCACAAAAATTTCAAGTGGATATCTGGTGAGAAGAAGCCTTTACAAACCAATATGGTGAGGGATCATGGAACATTCGGAGTATCGTCCGTCACGGCTTTGAGAATTCATTTCTAAAAGGGTCTTTCTTTTGTAAGTCATAGAGTTTCTGATATACTAAACTTCTCGGTAACGCTCTAGTCATTCGGTGCAGAGCTGTCTGTTCTGAATGGAGAGTCAGCTCGCCGCTCGGACCGGTACGAAGTAGGTTCACTTCCTCGAGCTCACCGTTCATTTGACGGATCGTTTGGGAAAGGGTCCCTACAAAAATGAC
>JASFEP010000239.1:0-6944 GCA_050124775.1 Candidatus Aminicenantota bacterium | reverse complement strand
CATACCACAGTCTACCGTAAGTAAGGGCTGATATTTTTTCATAATATTCTCTGGCTTTCTCTAAATTTTTCTCTTCATAATAAGTTGATGCCAACGATTCAAGAGTCGGAGCGAATCTTCCTAATGGCCCATAGGATTCCAACGTTAAACTCTCGTTCAAGTGTTGAATGGCTTTTGAGAAATTCCCTTTTTCGAGCTCGATCGAGCCCAACAGGTAATAATAATATCTGATTGCCTTTTTATACATCGTCTCTTTTAGCAGCGTTTTATATTCAGCTGCTAGCTTCTCAGCCTCACGAAATGATTTATGCCTCGCATGCAGAACCCCTTCCCAAATCAAGATAAATCTCTGATAAGCAGTCAAATTAGCTGCGAGAGCTGCCTCGCTGGCTAATCCATATTCGTTCAAAGCCTCATCATCTTCTCCCAACAGGAAATGTATCCATCCCATATAAATATGAAGCCAGGCGGTCCAGCCTTGTTCGCCAACTTCTTCAGCCAAAGCCGATGCCTTACGCATATGCTTTTTGGCATTTTCAAATTTTCCCTGAGTGAGATAGAGTGCAGCCAGTTTTCTCATGCCTTCATGCCGGGCTCTGGCTTCATCCAGAGTGAGGAGATACCGATATTCTTTTTCGGCTTCAATAAATCGTCCCTTTAGATAAAGATAATCCGCTTTGTCTCTAACGATAGTGAAGTTATCGGGCTGCAAAAGGAAAGCTTTGTCTACTTCAACCAGAGCAATGTCAAGGTTTCCTTGATAAAAATGATTTAAAGCTTTCCATCGAAGAATCCAGGCAGCTTCCCCAAAATTGTTTTGATACATCTCGAGAGTTTCCATTGCTTTGTCGAACATTCCTTTGCCTTGATAGGCCACGGCTAAATTTATATACGGATAAACATTCTCCTGTTTTCTATCTGCAATGACCTTGGCAAATTTTTCCGCCTCATCCCATTCTTCGAGTTCATTGTACATGGAGGCAAGATTGTTGTATGCGATCCAAACATCCGGGTAGAGCTCTATGACTTTTTCATAGGCCGCGATAGCCTGCGGCAAAGTTTCCTCCGAATCGCTGAAATAGCTAGCTTCGATCAAATATCGCTCTTTGTCGGACGAACGATCTCTATATTCAAAAGCCTTCTCCATGTACTGTATGGATTTATCGCGATAGCCAAGATTTCCATAGGTGACGGCGATGTCTCGATACGCCATGGCAAATTCGGGATCGATCTCGACTGCTTTTAACATCAATTGATTGGCTTTGGACATCTCCCCCTTAAGACCTAGTTCCCTTGCTTCCCGGTAGTACTTATATGCCTCGGGGGAATTTGTCGTTATCTTCCCAACTTCTTTGTCGGCGTCGCTCGAAATATCTTCTTCCGACAGTTTGAAACTCTTCTTTATCTTTAAGGTGAGTTCATCCACAGCGGAAAATATTTTTTCCTCACCTTGACATTCCACTCTTTCCGTTCCGAGGAGGTCCCCGCTTTTCATATTTTGAAGGACAGCGTTGATACGGATAGTCTCTCCGGCTCTGGAATAACTTCCCCTCAAAATATTTTCAGCCCCTCCTTGTGATGCGACATTCTCCAGATCCTCGGAGGAATAATTTTTGACGTCGAGAAGATTTTCGCTCCTCAGTATGCTGTAAAGTTTATCTACACCTAAAACCGTGAGATACCTGGATTGAGAAAGATCGTCGGTTATCAGCTCGGCGAGAGCCTTTCGCCAATGTTCCATATTGGCGTCGCCGGTGTTGTTTTCAAAATACATGACTGCAAGAGAGGGCTTGTCTGATAATACAGGTGGGAGCGCTTGTCGCTTTGGGATCACCCGCCAAAGAACGAATCCGATGATAACGACAGCGATGATTACAAGCACCGGTACAAGAAGCTTTTTTATGCCGAATGTGACGGTGATCTCTCTGGATGTGAGAGGTCTTCTTTCGGGAATTATTCGCTCGGTGGTGGGGATGCCCTTTTCGAGTTTTTCGAGCTCAGACCTCACCTCGCCAGCGCTCTGGTATCGGTTATCCTTCTCTTTTGCCAGGCATTTCAGTATCACTCGGCTGAATTCTGCGGATATTTGGGAATTGAACTCTCTGGGATCTTTGGGTTCTTCCCCTTTGTGCTTCATGGCAATGCTGAGTGCGGTATCCCCTTCAAAAGGAACTCTTCCTGTTACCATTTCAAAAAGTATGACGCCCAATGAATAGATATCCGAGCGTTGATCCACTTCCTTGGCTTCAGCCTGTTCCGGGGGCATATACTCGGGCGTCCCGATCATGACACCCGCTCCTGTCAGTCCTTTCGCCTCCACAGACCTGGCTATCCCGAAGTCCATGATCCGGGCATTGCCGTCCTTGTCTATCATGATGTTGCTCGGCTTCAGGTCGCGGTGGATAACGCCCAATCTGTGCGCCTCTGCCAATCCCTCGGCTACTTGCTTGGCAATGGAAATCGCTTTTCCTGACGGTAATTGGCCTACCCTCCTAATGAAGCTCTTGAGATCTTCTCCCGATACATATTCCATCGTGATATAGTAGGAACCCTCTTCTTTGTTCAGGTCGTACATCCGGCAGACGTTACGATGGCCGATCTTCCGGGCGTACTTCAGCTCGTTTTGGAAACGCTCGATCGTTTTTTTATCGGCAGAAATCTCGGGTTTGATGAGCTTAAGAGCGACCTTTTCTTTGATCTCTGTATCATGGGCCTTGTAGACTTTACCCATCCCTCCTCTGCCAAGTTCCTCGATGATCTGGTACCGCCCGGCAAATGTAGATCCGGTTGTCAATTCCTCTCTCGGCGCTTCGATGGTTTGGGTGGGAAGGGGTTTCTCCTCGGCCTCACCAATTCGGGTACCACACTTGGCACAAAAGACGGACTCGTCCGGATTTTCGGTTTTGCATTTAGGACATTGCATGTCTTTACTCCCCAAACTTTGCTGATAATAGAATATAGATTCGTGCGCCAAGAGTCAAATATAAACCCCGGAAATGGACCCCGAAATGGGGGACGGGCCTCAGCAATTAATTTAAAATAAACAAGTTAGGCCCTTAATACTGGCCTAAAAGGCGCTTAGAAGCTCCATTTTGGCAGCAAAAAGGTGTGTCTAAGGATAAGTATTATAAATCGACTTTATCAATCCTCTTAAAACGATGTTTTTACCCCAAAAATTTTGCGTTTAAGGTCATTTTTCGATAGATTTTCTGAGTAAATTTTTTTATTATGAATGATTTCCCGAGGCCCGTTCCCACTTACCACTTACCGTCCCCTCTTAGATTTATTGGAGGCCGATTTTTTTCACCAGCTCTACAAACCTCGGATCGTCCCTGACCGGATCGAATACTGCATCTGTTTTGATGTAGCTCAAAAATTCACAACGATCCTCATACGCTTTGTCCGACCATTCAAAAGCTTTATCATTCTCGCCCAATCCCATATATACGGTGGCTATCAAGTATGGAGAAACATACTGTTTGTTCGAGAGTTCCTGCAATTCCTCGAGAATCTTCCTCGCTTCCTCATCTTTTCCAGCCTGAGCAAACGTCCAACCCAAATAGGAAATGTATAAGGACGAGCCCCCCGATATCTCGACAGCCTTTTTCCCTGCTGCGATCGCCTCTGGATAGTTTTCGAGCTGTGCATAAGAAATACCGAGAAAGTTGTAGGCTAACGCGAAGTCCGGATCCATCTCCAGAGCCTTAAGGTATTGCTCTACTGATTTTTCGATTTGTCCGGCAGTCTCATATAAATTCCCTAAGAAAAAATTGATGACGACCGAAACGGGATCGAGTTCCAAAGCTATGTTCGCCTCCCTGAACGCTTCATCGAAGCGGGCTTGTGTCATTAAAAACTCCCCATACCAAAAATGTGCCGTAGCGTAATTGGGATTGAGCTCGATGGCCCGTTTGAACTCCCGCTCCCCCTCGGCGAAGTCCCAGTAATGTTGATAGGTAGCATAAGCGAGTGAATTATGAGCTTCGCCCAGGGTCTCGTCCAATGCAATAGCCTTCAGCGCAGCTACTTTGGCCTTCGGAAACGCTTCTTTAGCTGGCACATTGCCCAATACACTGAGAAGATTGTAACAGTCGGCCAGGCCAACGTAGGCCAGAGCATAGTCGGGCTCTTCTAGGATTGCTTGCTCGTAGTATGAGATCGCTTTTTGCATATCATTGTATGTTCTTTTATTCCAATAAAAGAGACCTTTAAGATAAGCCTGATAGGCTTCGGCCTTTATTTGAGGAGTCGCAGAAAGATGCCTTTCCTCCTCCGGAGTCAACTGCACTTTGATTTCTCTCGCAATCGCCCTTGCCACTTCGCGTTGGAGGGCGAGAACATCCTGGAGGTTGTTTTCGTAATTTTCAGCCCAAATGAGGCGATCGGTCGGCGCATGTATTAGCTGGGCCGATATACTCACCCGGTTTCCCAAGAGGAGAACTGAACCCTGTAAGACTGCGTCGACATTCAATTCCTTCGCTATTTCGGGCATAGACTTCCGGGCCCCTTTGTACTGCATGACAGACATCCGAGAGATCACCCTTTGGAGGCCCGATATCTTCGCCAGCTCGGAGATAATGCGTTCCGTCATTCCGTCGGCGAAATATTCCTGTTCGGGATCTCCCGAGAGGTTTTCCAAGGGGAGAACAGCGATCGATTCCATTTCTTCGCTGGATCTCGTCAACACGGAGATCGCCACGATAATGACCAGAATCAGAGCCAAAACAACGGCGGCGAAGATGACGAGATTTTTTCCTTTGGCTCTTGGAATTTTCGCTGTCATGACCTTTTGGACGGTAGGGATTTTTACAGCAGCAGGAATTCCCTCCTCGATGTTAGCTAAAGCTGCGCGTAACTCTCCAGCGCTCTGGAACCGATTCTCCTTATCCTTCTCCAGACACTTCAGAATAACACGGCTGAGGTCTTGCGGGATCTGGCTGTTGAGTTCTTTAGGATCGGCGGGAATTTCGCTTTTGTGTTTCACACCGACAGTAAAAGGAGTATCCCCATCGAAGGGTACGCGGCCCGTCGCCATCTCGAAGAGGATAACGCCCAAGGCGTAGATGTCGGATCGCTGGTCGACCTCTTTGCCCTCCACTTGTTCCGGAGACATGTACTCAGGTGTTCCAATCATTACGCCTGCGCCTGTAATCCCTTTTTTTTGGAGTGACCGTGCGATACCGAAATCCATGATCCGCACATTGCCGTCCTTATCGATCATTATGTTATTCGGCTTGAGATCCCTATGAATAACTCCCGATCTGTGAGCCTCGGCCAAACCCTCGCATATCTGTATCCCGATGGAAATGGTCGTTTCGGAGGTCAGTTTTTTCGACCTTCGGAGAAAGCTTTTGAGATCCTCACCCGGCACATATTCCATGGTGATATAGTAGCTGCCCTTATCTTCGCCGAGATCATACATGCCGCAGATGTTTTTGTGTCGGATTTTTCGGGCTGTGATCAATTCGTTCCTGAATCTTTCGATCGTATTTTTATCGGCTGCGATCTCAGGTTTGATGAGCTTCAGGGCAATCTCTTCTTTGGCCTTTTTGTCCTCGACGCGGTAGACCTTTCCCATTCCTCCCTTTCCAAGCTCCTCGATGATTTCGTATCTGCCGGCCAATATGGTGCCTCGTGTGAGCTCTTGAATCGGCGTCTCGATGGTTCGGGTTTGGGCGGGGATATCCGTGGATGGGATCAATCGGGTGCCGCATTCAGCACAGAATTTTTGTGTGTCTGGATTTACGCTATGACATTTCGGACACTCTGCTGACACGGTATTCTCTGCTCTTCGTTGAATATAGAATATAAATTTAGAGATAAGGTGTCAATTGAATTGGTGAAATTGGAAATCGAAGATTAAGAATCTATTCGGCACTCTCCTTCGGCTTGAGCTCCATGCCTAGTTGCTCCATCAAATAGAGCATATCTTCCAAGGCCCAGCCTTCCACGATCTTTCCATCTTTAAGTTGCCATACATGAATCCCTAGGTATTTAAACGTGTTTTCCGTAGGAGGAATCCCCATAAATTCCCCTTTATGGGTGCCGGTATAGGTGCATCGTGCGACAACTTTATCGCCCTTAGCTATTACCTCCTCGACCGAGTGTGTGTAGTCTGGAAAGGCCCCGAACCACATCGTGAACATGGGCATCAAAGCTTCCTGCTTCATCGGCTCGAAGCCCCCAGCTCCATAGATACGGGCATCAGGCGCAAAGCGATCGATCACAAAATCAAAATTCTGCTTATCGATCTCCTCATACATTCGAAGCACTAGAGCCTTGTTCTGCTCTTCGATCTCGGCTTGTGCTTTCATCGCGTCGAGATCTGCCATCGCCTCCTTGTCCGTGCAGCCCACTAAAAAGCATACAATCAGAGCTAATGGAAGAATCGTACACAGTTTTTTCATTTTGCCTCCTTTTTTTGCTAGTTTTCCTTTGATGGTGGAAGTGGGTTATTGCTGTTCCATATACAATGGGTACACAACCATGTTCCACCAGATATACGTCGAAGCAAGAAAAGGCCTTTGCTGTTTGCCTTCATAGGATCGCCTTCTCCTGTTTGGGGCGTATACGCTTCCTCACTGATAGTTCGTGCGAAAGCGAAGTCGCCATCCACCTCGATCTCTTCGATCAAGAAATTGCGCTGTATGGCATATTGCTCGAAGAAGGGTTGAACAAATTCCCTTATGGCGCTTTTGCCTTGTATGATCGGTGCATTTGGAGGCATCCATAGGACATCTTCTGCCCAATAACTTAAATAACCTTCCAAATCTCCTGAATCCGCTGCAGCAAAGTTGCCGACCACCCAATCTTTTATCGGTTCGACATCGGCCTCAACATTCATTACTGTTTTAAATTCCCTAATAACTTCTTCAGCCTGAACCTCCTCTGTGGAGGTGGGAGGTGGCGTATTCGTATTCCAGATTATGTGAGAGCATTTCCAT
>JASFEP010000238.1:0-7004 GCA_050124775.1 Candidatus Aminicenantota bacterium | reverse complement strand
CGGAATTGGCGAAACCGTCTCGCTCATTGAACTGGTTGGCCGAGTGCAGATCGATAAGTGCACCCGGGCGATTCCGGTCCAAAATTTTCCGGACTCGCTTCATGGTCGTCCGGTCGAAAGCGACGTCATCGATATAGAGCCCGTCTATCCCTACATTTTTTGCCAGCCAGCTCAAACCCTCCACATAATAATTGTGCCATCTGGAAACACCGCTGTTGATGATGGCAGCATCCTTGAGTCGGGGGACGAACCAGGCGGCGATATAATCGGGTCCCAGGTGTTCCTGCAACCAGGAAAAACCCCCTCCTTTACCGGGGAAAAAGATCTCATCTCCCAAACTCCGCAGCGCAAAAAGCTCCGGAATCCTGTTGGTAAGCTCTCTCACCGTGTAATAGATCTTCACTTTCATGTCTTTGGAATGGGCTTCATCTATGTATGCCTTCATCTCACCTGGACGGAGAAAGGGATAATTGATGAATGGATTGATTTCCGTGGCATGATGCACGTTGATGGTATTCGCCCCCGATGATTTGATCGCATCCACAGGTTCATAGCGGTGATAGTAACGTGTGTCCCACTGAGTGCTCGGCTCGATGGGCCGAAAGGGCGTGATCAAAAGATGGAAATTGTAATATAAGGATTCGCCGGCTTTGACCCTCCGTGGGCCACTGTAAGCCTTGATGAGAACGCTCTTTTCCCTCTCCACGATATCACACCCCCCTTTCCCCTCATTCCACCAGGAATGTGGCATGACCAAGGGCTTCAGAAGGTAGAAATTGGTGTTCAGGGGCCGGGAATATCTCTCATCACGAAATCCGGTCTGCAATCCGGCATTGACGTCACCCACCCAGACAGAATCCTGATTGAGTTTCTGATCCCACTTCCATCGCAATTCACTGGGCCGCAATCCGCCTTTGCGCCCCAATCCCATCATGTAAACAGCGATATCCTTTTCTAAGGGGATCTCTAACCGGATATCCTGGACCTCGGCATCCCGGATCGTTGTGATCTTTACGCGAAAATCCAGGTACCCGTCGAACTCTAAGCGCGCGTCGCAATCCATAGAGAGAGAACCCGCTTCGGCGTGTGACTTCCACTCAACCGCCACCTCAGCTCGAGAAGTGAATTTCAGATCCTGACTCAGCCAAGGGAAAACCTCCCCCTTCGATCCCTCGACCACGAGCTCCAGAGGACCGGCCAGAACCTCCCGGTGCCTGTTCCCTATTCCCGTCATTTCAGGTGTGAAATAACTCTGGATGCTGACGGGAAATCCCATATCTCCCAGCACGATTTTCCTTCCCAGGCATGATAAAGACATCCCCTGAACCTTAACGGGGATATATGGGGGAACCAACCCATCGTCCATCGCGAGCTTCGAATTCAACCAACGAAGCCGGGAATGTCTCCAGGGTTCGCTATCCCCTGCATCCTTCATTCTGTTTTCGCTCACTTCCAGTTGAAATCGAATACGGTTCTCTGGAAGTTCTTTGGGAGTGACGGTGATATCGCCCCGATACACTCCCGGCTCGATATCCTGCGGGACTTGTATCCCGCACCACAATGCCTGGATTTTTCCATTCGTTATCGGACAGACCTTGTCGAAGACTCGTCCCGTCCAATCCGTACCCTCGGTATTAAAACTCGTGAACGAATCAGATGGTAAAATATCCCTGGACGTCATTGATCTCAACGGGGAAAAGATCACTTCGACATCTTCAATATTCGTGCGGCAAGCATAGACACCGATCTGAAAGGCATAAAACTCTCCACGGTCTGCGACTCCCTTGAATGTCGACCGTGGGCCCTGTACCACCCATCTCAGGGGAAGGTCATCGGTCATGCGTATGGGATAACGGCGGTCTTCGGGAAAAAGGAGGTACGAAGATCGAGGATATGCATTTAGAAGCTCTGCCGTCTCTTGAGACGTAGCGATGACCTCCATGGGGTAAAAGCTGTTGAATTCATCTATGGCCTGAATCTCTCTTACGAGCGCTGCCGGAAGTTCGGACCACTTGTCCTCTTTCACAGAAATTCCGAGGAGCCCATTTTTCTCCATCCAAGATTTTTCATGGGTTTCCTCTTGTGCGGGATAGGTCACAGTCGGATAGTTGCTCCTCCCCTCCATCTTGCTGATCAGATAATAAACGTAATAATCACCAGGCACAGTCCGGGGCTGGAATACCATATCTCCGAATTCCCGGTTGATGTCCACTCGCAACAGATTCAAAATCCTCTCTCCTGTTGCGGCATCCACGATGATAATATTTTTCTTTTCCGGGAACCGATCACGCCTCCGCCAGGGGATACGGACCCGGACCGCATCCGCAGGGCTGATCACCTGAATGACAGCCCTGTGATTCCCCAGATTCTCTTCATCCCACTGCCCTGTGCCGAAGGGTACTTCCTCCGCATTATTCCCGTGAGATAAAATCAAAATAATGAGGGAAAATATCCAAACCATTTTTGTTTTTCTCATCTGGACAAGCTCCAATTCTTTCATTCTATTTTATCAACATTTTCAAAATGTCCAGTACTTCCTGCGACGGCTTTTCCCGTGACAGCAATTTTTGGGCTTTTGTGTGTTCTTTATAGTGCTTGAGGATCAATCCTCCAAAATAGGCATGCCTTCCCCTCTCGCCCCAATTCGATGTGTATTCGTAGACGGATTTTCGCAGCGATTCCGCTTTTTCCTCCTCACCGAGACGTTCAAAACACAGGGCCATAAGATATTCCTGTAAACGAACGTCCGGATCATACGGTTTTCCCGTACCCAAGTTCTCTGGATATTCCTGTGACTTTTCCAGGTAGTGAATGGCGTTTTTGAAGTCGTGTCGGCGAATAGCTTCCAATCCCAGCTGTATGAGACACTGGACAAACATATTGTGGACTCCTGTGGCGCCTTCGGAGGGCAAAATTGTGGCGTTTTCTAGCATCTCTACCGCCTCGAGGAAGCGCCTTTGCCCCATAAGGGCACGAACCTTCTCGACGCGGATGGACATCTCCTCCGGAAACCGTTGGGCAGCCTTATCCGCAGCATTCAGAGCCTCCTTGCTGAGCCCTCGTCGGTTTAAAAACCTTACCAGATGGAACCAATTCCGCCAGCTCGATCCATCGATCTCCACGGTCTTTTCCAAATCCATCCTCGCCATTCGAGGGTTCTCTTTGACGAGGAAATGGGCGCGGGCGATATAAAAGGGAGCAAAATCAGGCTGTCCGCAATCCCTTAACAACTGTTGTGCCTCTTCCGCTCTCCCCTTGGACCAGAGAACTAAAGCCAGGTAATACTTGGTTTTCCATTCATCGGGAAAATGACCTAAGGCCCATTGCAGAACCGGAATGGTTTCCTCCCGGTGAGGGAAAACATACAACGGCGACATACCCAAAGCTTGGGAAAGACATGTCCGTGCCTGTTGTGTGTCGTCTTCCTTCCAAAGATAGGCCAGCCAATAAGAAGCCATCGGATAATCTGCAATCATTGACAATATCCGACGCGCTTCAGTGTTCATATTCAGCGAGTGATAATAAAGGGCGATCTCCAGATAGGTTTCATGCGGCAATTCATTCCGGATCAGACTTCGAAATTGTTGCAGTCTGTTGGTCGAAGGGTTGGAACAGTAACGTTCATAACGGACCACATGGTTGAGAGGATCAACCGTCTCGATCCGCACAAGAATCTCCTGCGCTTTATCGTCCAGGTCCTTATGTCTGTGGACAATAGCCAGCGCTTGCAGCGCATTGATATTGGAGGCATTGTATTCCAGGGCGCGAAGAGCATATTCCTCTGCCAGATTCCATTTTTTCTCGTACAGATATATCTCACTCATCTGGCAGTAAGCCGTACTCCGGAAGTTCAAGGAACGGGCCGCCCAACCCAGCGCCTCTTTAGCGTCCGATAATTTGCCCAATCGGCGCGAGATGACTCCGTATATGTAATTGGCACCCGCTTCGTACATCACGTTATCCAAGGCCTTTTCGGCAAAACGGAGAGCCTTCGAATACTCGCCCCTGCGGAAATAAAGCTCTGCCACACGCTTCAAAGCTTGTGTATGCAGAGGTTCACGTTCCAGCACGGATAGATATTTCTGGAGCGCCATATAATAGTTGCGTCCTTTGTTCATGCGTTCTGCGGTCAGAAAAAGTCCCTCGAGAGACTTTTCATCATAATCATGAAAGCGGATCGGGCGATGCAGGTCATTTACCTTGGGATCATCGGTATATAAGAGCTTATCGGAGATCTGAACCTGTATCCATGAGATTTCCTCCTCCAAAGGATACGATCTCTTGATCGGTTCCATGGGTTCCGCCTTAAGGTGCTCGCGATGTTTCTCCTGAGAACCCACAGATATCACCAAATCATCATCTAACTCCTGCAACGGACACAGGTTCACATTCAGAGACTTTTCGGTTCTGTTCACATGCAGCACAGCGTGAGGCGTCGCTTTGACCATAGGGCCGATATCTTTGTAGGGAAACCAAATTTCCCTCCAGGAGTCCGTTGCATACGGCGTGAAAAACCCCTGGTCGTTTTGGTTAAAAAACCGGCCGGCCTGAGGTTCGCTGTATTGTCCATCGCTGTCGGTCAACAGATCTTCCCAGATCATTCCCTGCTGAGAAAGTCCCCAAATCCAGATCTTCTGCCCCGGTATATCATCATAATGGGCCCAGTGCCCAAAACCGAAGTCATCATCATGCCAGTACCCTCCAAAAAAATCCTCGTATTCCCCCACCGTGAAGTAGCTTTTGTACGAACCGAAATCATTGTTCTTATACCAGGACAGATCCCTGCCTTCGGTGTCGTGCGGCCAGGGCCTCAGCGGTTCGGAAAAATCATGCGCGATATGGAAACGGCCGGGAAACACATACTGTAGGTCGTCGGCCGTGTGTATAGCACCATTCATCCACGCATAATAGGACTGATGCAACGGAGACGGGTTGTACCAGAAGGCCCTGGTTTCAAAAAAGGCTTTATCGGCAGGGACCGTGATCGTCACACTCCAACGGGTGCGGGAGGGCAGATCCATATTGCCGACCACACAGGATACACTTCCATCGGGGTTATTCAACAGAAGATAATCGACAGGATGAGCTCCGGATGGAGTGTGCCCGACGATACCGAAATTGAATTCGATCCCGCCCGAGGTCCAGGGCCCTCTGAGTGCGATCTCCCTGAATTTCATGACATGGTTGGTGTAGATAAATTCCCTTTGCGTAGATTTCTCTGTCGCCCCCCAGATCTTACCCCCAACCTCCGGTAAGACACCCACCTTGATATAGGGATTTTCCAGATATACGACTTTCCAATCCATATCTTTGCCGATAGGACTGTATTCATCGATAAAGGTATAGGGATAGAGTCGAGCGCTCCGCCCCCATAAACCCGAGCGGATCAAAATGGGCACCGGGTCCGGGTCTCCGTAGGCATATGTTAGGAGTCTCTCCGTGGTTTCTCTGATATCGGCTTTTTTTTCAGAAACACAGTGCTGCAGAATCAAAAAGAATCCGAACAGCAAAACTGTCAATGACTTTGTTCTGTATGTCATAGTCTTCCCCTTAATTCTTGCATATCGTATCTGAAATTATACTGATCGCTGCAAAAAATCAATGATTCGATCGTTCAACGAGAACACGCAAAGAACGTGTGGATATTTATAAGGACATTTGTTATATAAACTTTGGCACGTATATTGCTAATGATGAAAGCATGAAAATGAAATTCATTCTCTATCCTCTTTTCCCATTTCTTTGCCTCTGTCTTGTTTCATGCCAACAAGAAAAAGTGCCCGAGCCCTACAGACCCACTCATGCGCACGATGCATATCGTCATTCTCTGGATCAAGCCGGCGTTGCAGAAACGGCCTTAGGCAGGGATTGGATCGCGACAGCAAAAGAAGCCCTGAACTCTCCGGTTACGGTCGCGACTCCCTTCGAAGAAGTTTTTTATGTGGACCCAGCACAAGCTTTTGCTGTGGGCTACCGCTTTGAAGCGATAAAGGGTCAACGGATCGAAGTCGATGTGGATGTTCAAGGATTAGAGACAGGACGACTCTTTATCGACCTTTTTCGAGTCAGGGGTGTGTCTTCTGAAGAGTGGATAAGGGTGGCCAGCGCAGACCAGAAGGAGAATCGACTGGAGTTCGAGCCCCGCAAAGACAATGCATATGTTCTCCGACTCCAATCCGAACTTCTCCGGGGGGGACAGTGCAGAGTCACAATCAGGAATGTGGCTTCCTTGGAATTTCCTGTAGCCGGCTACGATAGTCGAGCCATAGGCAGCGGGTTCGGTGCACCACGCGACGGAGGACGCCGCCGCCATCATGGAGTCGATATATTCGCGCCCCGCCATACCGCGGTCGTCGCGGCCTCCCGCGCTTATGTCGTGTTCGTGGGAGACGACCCGACCGGAGGCAGAGTCATTTGGCTCAAAGACACCAAACGCTCCCTGCATATCTACTATGCACATCTCCAGGAATACAATATTAAAAGGTACTCCTGGGTGGAACCCGGACAGGTGATCGGCACCGTGGGAAACACGGGAAATGCAAGGACCACACCTCCTCACCTTCATTTTGGGACATACGAAATGGGATATGGGCCCATCGATCCCATCCACTACATCACCCAACCCAAAGGTGAACTCTCTCCTCTCCGGGCCGATCTGGGAGCCCTGGGTGGTTGGATGCGGGTCCAGGGATCTTTCTTGCATGTAAACATTTCTTACGATCCGCGATCCGACCGTATCGCAACATTGGGTCTCCATTCACCCATAAAAGTCATGGCCGCTTCGGGGGACAGATTCAGAGTCGAACTCCCCGATAAGAAATCCGGATATGTATTTGCCGAAAGCGTGGAATATCTTCATGAGACACTCGGGGTCCAATCCACTTCATACACCCAGACCATCAAAGATTCTCCAAAAAAAGATGCCGCTACGGTTGAATCGATCAACGCAGGGGAGGAATTCTCGGTTCTCGCTAAGTTCGAAGATTTTTGGTTCGTGAAAACGC
>JASFEP010000237.1:0-7013 GCA_050124775.1 Candidatus Aminicenantota bacterium | reverse complement strand
CCCTTCGATCCTGATCCGTTGTGCGAGAAATTTTATAGATCCGTAACGCAGCAGGTTGCTTACGGAGGGGGGCAGTGGGCCATATCGGTCTTTTATCTCCTCTTCGATCCGGCCGAGCTCTTCCAGACTCTGGACAGAAGAAATCCTCTTATAGAGGTTGAGCCTAAGGTTTATCTGAGGTAAATAACTCTCCGGAATGCGCATGTCTAATTTCATGTTGATTTCGCTCTTCGTTTCTTCCTGCTCTTCGCCCTTGAGTTCAGAGATCGTCTTTTCGAGAAGCTTCATGTAATAATTGAATCCCACCGCCTCCATGTATCCGTGCTGTTCCGCGCCTAAAAAATTCCCGGCTCCTCTTATCTCCAGGTCTTTTGCCGCCAGACGGAAACCGGATCCCAGTTCGCTGAACTCTTGCAGGGCTTTCAGCCTCTCTTTGGCTAGCGATGTCAGTTCTGTGAATGGAGGAACGAGAAAGTAAGCGTAGGCTTGTCTTGACGACCGCCCCACTCTCCCCCTCAACTGGTAGAGCTGCGCCAACCCGAACCTGTCTGCGCGGTTGACGATAAGCGTGTTGACTTGAGGGATATCGATCCCATTCTCGATGATCGTCGTCGAAACAAGGACATTATTTTTCTGCTGGATGAAATTAACCATGCGCCGCTCGAGCTGTGCGCTGGGCATCTGTCCGTGAACGGTGACGACCTTTGCTTCGGGCACCCATTTTTCGATCATGTGCGCAATCGTGCCGATGTCGTCGATCTTATTGTGGATGAAATAGACCTGGCCTTCGCGCCCCAATTCTTTTCTGATTGCAGAGATGATGAGACTTGAGCTGAAGGAAGTGACGACTGTATGGATGGCCAAACGATCCTTGGGTGCGGTCTCGATAAGGCTGATATCTCTCAGCCCTGAGAGAGAGAGGTTCAGGGTCCTCGGGATCGGGGTGGCCGTCATGGTTAGAACGTCGATGTTGCTCTTCATTTTCTTGATCTTCTCTTTATGACCGACCCCGAATCTCTGCTCCTCGTCAACGACGAGCAAACCGAGGTCTCGGAACTCCACATCCTTGGAGAGTAGCCGGTGTGTGCCGATGACAATGTCCACCAATCCTTTTTTGATATCCTCCAGTATCTTCTTCTGCTTTGTGGGTGTTTGGAGCCGGGTAAGGCTCTCCACACGGACGGGAAAGAGAAGCATTCTTGTCTGGAAAGTCTTATGGTGTTGGCTGGCAAGGACTGTGGTCGGGCAGAGAACGGCGACCTGCTTGCCGTCCATAACTGCCTTGAAGGCTGCTCTCATGGCCACTTCTGTCTTACCGTATCCCACGTCACCGCAGAGAAGACGATCCATCGGAGATTCGGATTCCATATCCTCCATGATATCTTGGATCGCCTTGTGCTGATCTTCTGTCTCTGCGAACTCGAAAGTCTTCTCGAAATCAGATAGCCATTCGCCCTCCATGCTGAAACCGTATCCTTGCAGAGCCTTCCTTTTGGCGTAGAGCTCCAGGAGTTCCCTTGCCATGGTTTCGATGGCTTTTTTCGTTCGGGCTTTTGTTTTTTCCCATTGAGGCGTTCCCAGCTTGTTCAAAGCTGGGGCACTCGCACCTATGTTGGCATACTTCTGCACAAGGTTGAGATCCTCGACTGGGACAAACAGCTTATCCTCATCCCTGTAGTGAATTTCGATAAATTCTCGCTTCTTCCCATCGATGCTGATCTTGATGAGTCCTGTGAAGATCCCGATCCCATAATCGGTGTGGACCACAAAATCACCGGCCTTGAGGTCCTGGAAATGGGGGACAAAAGCCCTGACACGTGGCCTGCTGACGAGGACCTTTTCTTCCGTAAAAATATCCTTTTCAGAGAAAAAGGAGATCTTTTCACTGGGATATCGGAAGCCGCGCTGAAGCTCGCCGATGAGAAGGATCACTTCCCCTTCTCGGGCAGAGGCGGCGGCATCTGCCTTCACATAGGGGATCATATGCTGAGAGAGCAATCCTGCAAATTTCTGGCGTACGCCTTCGTTGGCCAGATAAATATAGCTCCTCTCCCTCTGCTCCTGGAGTTTTTTCATGTATTTCAAGAAAAAAGGAATCTTGTTGGCGAAGCGGGTGGCGGATTGAAAAGGAAAAGGATACGTCTTTGGGCCTCCCTGCAAAACAAGCTCATCCATTCGAATGGCGTCTCTTTTGATCTCTTCCCATAGAACAGGAGGATAGATCTCCTCTGGGGAAAGAAAAAACCCACCCTGTGAAGAGTTTATTTCGAACTGCTCCTTAAGTCCCGAGTATGATTCTTCCCAATCTTTGGACACATGGTCGATGTTATCGATCACGAACAGATAGTCTTTAAGGTAACTTTTATAGGACGAGAACCGTTCGCCGCAAAGGAGGGATAAAAAGGAGAAGGACGGAAATATCTCACCCCTCGTCAACCGCTCCGCCTTTTCTTCCAGGTCTATGAGGAACGGCTGAGATGCCTTTTGTCGAGCGATTCGAGCCCACTCTACGAAGAAAGCCTGATCTCCCGCAAACTCTTTGAGCGATGGAATGATAAGCCTTTCGATTTTTGTCTTCGATCTTTGTGAAGATGGGTCGAACGTTCGGAGCGAAACGACTTCATTTCCGCTGAATTCGATGCGGAACGGCATGTCCTCCCACGGAGAAAAGAAATCGACGATCCCGCCCCTCCAAGAAAATTCCCCATGCAGGTTGATGATGTCTTCCTGCGAGTAGCCGTACCTGCGGAAGGTATCGAGCAGGAGGTCACGATCCAGTCTTTGACCGATTTCTAAATCTGTGAAGAGATTCTTCAAGTGCTCTCGATGGGGGAAGGGTTTGAGCAGACCAAAAAGATTGGTCACGATGAGACGCGGTTCTCTGTACGTCAAATCGTAAAAAAACCTCATTCGAGAGGATATGGAACCCAAAGAGGGAGGAACTTCCTGATAGGGGTTCTCAGAGAGCGGAGGGAGTACGCTCGTTGAAAGGTCTTTCGAAAACTGCGACAGATAGAACCGGCATTGTTCGAGAACAATCGAGAGAGAATGGCTGGAAGACCGGATGAATACGACCTTCTTTTGCGTATTGACGAGTAGGGTCGACAGAAAGAACGCCTTAGCTGCATCGACGATCCCGGAGAGCAGCAACCCTCTCTCCCCCCGATCCAGGGCATCCCTCATTCTCTTGAAATCATCTGTTTCCGAAAGGAACGTTAAACTCATAGCCCTATTATACCTTTTCGCTCCTTTTTCTTAACACTTACCTAACTCTTTCTTCATTTTATCTTAACAAAACTTCTTTACAATGAGCGGTCAACTCTTAAGGAGCATGTTTTGAGAGATCCCTTTGCCATCTTGGGAAAACACTTCATTGGTGAAGGGAGATATCAAAACGGATCAAGGCCTTTCTGATCCCTTCAACAAGGAAAAGGAAAAATGAGAGCAAAAACAAAAAGGCTTTATCCAATTCTGAGTGTATTGGGCATCGGTCTTGTCCTGGTCTTTTTCAATTGCTGCAAGAGAGAACAAACGGCGAAGGAACCGGAACATGCCAAGGATGTCTTTCTATTCAAAGGGGATGGAATGGGGCTGGCCTCGTTGAGTGAAGCGGAAAAAGAGGAACTCCGGATACAGTCGAACAATGGAGACAAAGAAGCCCTCCGCCGGATGAAATTGGCTCTGACAGTTGCCGAAATACGGAAATTGGGAGAATCTTTGACAGATCTCAATGATCAGAATTTTTATTTTGCGCTCACTCATCTTTTGAATGAAAAAGCCTTTATCGGATGGTCGAGCGATGTTCATACAGCGATTCCTGTTCCTGTCTATGCCCTTGGGGTCCAGGAGGAATTGTTCAACGGCTATTGCCACAACACGGATATCGCCAAAAAAATAGCGAGTATAATGGATATCCCCGGTATTGACTAAAAACGTTCGGCTGTGATAGGTAAATCTCGTGGATAAACTTACGGTCTTCCCCGATAAGTCCATTTCAGACCTCGGGATCATATCTGCCAAATTCTTGAGCTTAGGCATCAGAAGTTTCATCGATGCCTGTCGATATGTTCATGAATTGCCCTACGGTTACAACTCAGACAGAGATGACCTGATGATCCTTTTTAAGGAAAACAGGGGAACGTGCACGAGCAAACATGCTGTGATTGCCACCCTGGCCAAGGAACTCGAACTTCCGATCGTGAAGAATGTCG
This sequence comes from Candidatus Aminicenantota bacterium, assembly GCA_050124775.1. Classification (GTDB taxonomy): domain Bacteria; phylum Acidobacteriota; class Aminicenantia; order Aminicenantales; family Aminicenantaceae; genus WTAW01. The sequence goes on along the minus strand of JASFEP010000237.1, from coordinate 2,802 downwards.
GCATATATGCGATGACCGAGGAGATCGTCACCGGAACGGACGAAATTCTCGCCAAATACAATATTCCCTATGTGCCAATGATCCATTGTTTTTTAGTTGAAGGCGAACACAGAGTCGATCTGAGCGAAGGCAATAACAACGGCAAAAACCGGCCGATCGAAGACTTTTTGTACACCCAACAGGTCCAGCCGAACATCTCTTCCAAGGATGAGTATCTTCTCTACCGCAGAGCACTCAAGGAGCACATTTTAACACGGAAAGAGATGGCGGGATCGGATATCAGGCAAATTCTTCATGCCCGTGAAGAGGGGCTTAAGCGGCTCAAGCACAACATCATCCGTTCATGAGGTCCGAGAGAAGAATATCTTGAACAGACTTTGGTTTTGACATAAAGAACAGCCGGCATGAAAAAATTTAAATGTCAATAAGCGATCGGGCGATGGAAGATCGAGTTCACACGGTTAAAGTCAAATATTATTCGGGATATAAAGGGGAAGAAACCCCCCGATCCGTGCTTGTTGAAGGTGAAGAACTCCCGATCGATCGAATCCTCGAAAGAAAAAAAATTCTCGTTCCCGGGACAAACGAACTCCGCAGAGAGTTCACGATTCAGTTGAAGGGTAGACTGGCGGTCCTGAAGATCTCGAGCTCAGGACTGGGCGAACTCACCGAGCTATCATAACGAGTGACCTGGATTGCGTACCATATCGCTGTAGAGAGGCATCAAATCCTCCACCAGTAGGAAAACTTAACGAACACGCTGTAGTCGTTCTGTGTGAAGTTGCCGAGATCATTTCTCATCAAATTTTGGTCCACCCCAAAAAAGAAAAGCGTGCCCGGCTTCAAGACCCAACTCACCAGAAAACTTCCATAGACAGTTTTGTCGCAATGGTCGTAATCGCAAATGCCGCGGAGGGAGAGGGCTCTTGAGATCTGGTAGGTCAAGCGGCTGCGCACGATGTTGATATCGTAAACTTGCTCCCCGCCCCTTTTTTTCCAAAAGGTCTGTTTCGTAAAATCAAGGGAATATTGAAGCCTTTTGCTCGGCTTGAATGTCATGTAGATTCCATACGTGTTGCTGTATCCCAAATAGGGTTCGTCTGGGTCGTAGTAAATGCTATTCCCCGTTTGAAAATAAGCGCCGAAGGGAAGCCATCCGATTAAACTGAATTCGCAGTCGAGGTTTAGATTATTCTTGTAGAAATCGATGCCTTCGTACCTTTCCATTGAATTTTTGTAAGTGATGTTCATCTGGTTGAATTCCGTAAAACGGAGATGAACATTTCCCGTCACCCATCGATCGGATAGTGTGTTCCCAATATATTCGTACATTTGACCGGCATTCATGCTCAGCCTGATCTGGTTCATAAAATTCTTCTCTGGATAGAAATTCAAAAATGAATATCCGACTATCCTCCTAAAATCCACGCGATTGACGAATCCTGCCGAAGCTTCGAAATCCGGGTGCATGGACTGCCAGGCAACCCCAGCTCCCCAGTACTTCGAAAAATAGGAGGCTTCCGCAGTGAGAGCAGGGACGATGTTTGTCTCCCTCTCTTCAAACTTGGTTTTCGATCCTATGGCTTGAAAGGAGAAGAAGAAGTTGTCCTTCCACTTGAACTGTCCGTCCACACCTGCCACACGATTGAAGGAGCCGTCGATCTTTTTATCTGTGAGGCAAAATCCCAGGTAGGAGCCGGGTGCCACGTCGGCTTTAATCCTGAAAATATTGAACAGGGCCTTTTCATCCCGCGCCTCTCCATTCTCAGAGACGTCCCAGAGGCTCTCGGTAGGATTGAGGTCATAAGCAGTCAGAAATCCATAGGTAAAACGACCCACCTTTCCAGTGGCCTTCCCTCCTGCCGCTGGATCGATGATGCGCCGTGTGTAGACAAGGTTGACCTCGGGAAACCTGAAGATCTCCATGCCTTCCAGGAAAAAAGGGCGCTTTTCCGTGTAGAAAAGAGCAAACCTTTGATTGGCTTCTATCTGCGGAGCGTCGGCTTCGATATGGCTGTAATCGGGATTGACAGTGACATCGAGAGTGAGATCGGAGCTGACACCCCATTTGAGGTTCAAACCGGCTTCTGGGTCTATTTTTGAATTCTTTGTCTTGAGAGAGGTCACAACGGGCATGATCTCGAAATTTTTTCCCTTTTCGACATCACCCCGGATCCTGATTTCCCCGCTTTGAGTGATCAATCCTGAAATTTCCCGTGTAAAATCCGGCCAAAGAAGAAGTTCTCCTTTACCGGGGATGTTTCGGCCGAGGGTGAGCCCCCAGACCTTATCGTCTGTGTCGGGAAAACGGATACTCTTAAAGGGAACTGCCATTTCCACGACATAGCCGTGAGCGTCTATTTTACCTTCACTCTTAAAAACCGTATCCCAGGTAAAGTCCATGTTCTCGTTCCCGCCCTCTTCGATACGGAGACAGTCCATCTGGATCCCCAATGGATTCAGCAGAAAACCGAAGGCTCTGCGTTTCTCATTAAACGTATCGAGAAAGACAAGGATCCAGTCATCTTCGATACAGCTATCGCGGTTTGTCAGAGACGCCCTTATTTTTTCGGGCTCGGAATCATAGCATCGGAAAGCGATATACAGATTTCTTTCGTCATAGCCGATATAGGCTACAGTCTTTTCGGAAGGATCGGCCATTTCTTTGGGGGACAGTTGATGAAAAGTCGTGATCCTGAGTGCTTCTCTTTGCCAGATTGGATTATCCAAAACCCCATCGACTTTTGGGATTTTGGTGAGCCTCGGGATATCGAAAACCTCTTCCTGAGAAGAAAAAACTGT
>JASFEP010000236.1:0-7070 GCA_050124775.1 Candidatus Aminicenantota bacterium | reverse complement strand
GCAGCAAAAATAGAGAAGTATATTCGTGATAAAAATTACGACATGCTGAACATGGATTATAATCATCTGCTCAATGCAGAAATTCATGCGGCTCAAGGCAAGGGTCAGGCAACCAAGGATTCGTTAGAAAAAGTTTCTTTCAGAGCCCGGGATTATTCTGCCCGTTACGCGATATTGATGTCGAAGAGCCTTGCGCTTCTGGGAGAAACAGAGAAGGCCATACAATCCTACCTCCAATACCCTAATGAAGTGAATAGAAGTGAAACGAGTATGGCAGATCCTTTCCACTTTTTTTGGGGGAGCTCAAGAGTTGATTATTTTGTCGCCAGAATATATGAGGACCAGGGAAATGCGCCAAAAGCTATCGCACACTACGAAAAATTCCTGGAGTTATGGACGAATGCGGACCCAGGGATTAAAGAAGTTGAGGATGCGAAGAAGAAGCTGGCGGATCTGAAGAGTGGGTATTAAAGACGTTTCGTGTTAGAAAAACACATACGATGTGTTTCACTCGAAATATGGACTACCCAACCTGAACAATTCAGGCTATAAGGGGGATAAATCATGGAGCAGGAGATCAAATGCCCAGCATGCGGGAGCACCTCGATCATCGAACATGTCGTAATGGTCGACATGGAAGAAAAGAAGATCTACAGGTGTTTGGAGTGCGGAGAAGAGTTCAGCCTGGAGGAGTTGTAGCTGGTACCCCTCCAAGGACAACTATAGAACTCTATTTAACGCTCTCAAGCGTATATCTGAATACCACAATAATCTGAAGGAGATTCATAGAGATCACTCTGTCTGAACTTCCTTCTGAACTTCCAATTGACTCAACACTGATTAATTGATATTCTTCTTTCGAAATGAGATAGGGGGTACAAATGGGAAAAATTTGTCCCGACTGTGGAACCGATAATACCCAAGATTCTGAGTTCTGCAAAAAGTGTGGTACTCAGATAATAGATTTTGAGGATAAACCTCTTTCCACCCAAACCATTGAAGCACCGAGAGAAGAACTCACTACGGGCTCTACATTTGCAGAGCGATACCAAATCATCGAAGAGTTGGGCAAAGGAGGGATGGGCAAGGTCTACAGAGCTTTTGACAAGAAGCTGAATGAAGAGGTGGCTCTTAAACTCATAAAGCCTGAGATAGCATCAGATAATAAGACCTTAGAACGATTCCAGAATGAGTTAAAGCTAGCTCGAAAGATCAGGCATAGTAATGTTGGGGGCATGTATGAGCTTCTTGAAGATAAGGGCCTTCATTACATTACTATGGAATACGTGACTGGCGAGGACCTGAAGAGCTTCATAAGCAGATCAGGACGCTTAACTGTTAGCAAAGCAATTAATGTGGCCATTCAGATCTGTGAAGGACTAACTGAGGCTCATAAAGTGGGTGTTGTTCACAGGGATCTGAAGCCAAGCAATATTATGATAGACAAGAACGGCAACGCCCGAATCATGGATTTTGGGATTGCTCGGGCATTGAAAGAAAAAGGCATTACGGGTGTCGGTGTGATAATAGGTACTCCTGAGTACATGAGTCCTGAACAGGTAGAAAGTAAAGAAATAGACCAAAGGTCAGACATTTATTCCTTGGGCGTTATTCTCTATGAGATGGTGACAGGGCGAGTTCCGTTTGAGGGGGATACTCCATTCTCAATAGGAATGAAACACAAAGGCGAGACACCAAAAAATCCGAAGGAACTTAATACCCAGATTTCTGATGATCTTAATCGAGTGATATTGAGATGCTTGGAGAAAGATAAAGAAAAGAGGTATCAGAGTGCAGGTGAAGTGCGTTCTGAATTAACAAATATCGAGAAAGGTATTCCGATCACAGAAAGGATAATTCCCGAAAGAAAGCCTCTCACCTCAAAAGAGATAACATTAACATTCGGATTAAGGAAACTTCTCATTCCATGCTTGGTTGTTCTTGCTCTCGGAATCCTAGCTGTTATTGTCTGGCAACTCCTCCCGCAAAAGGAAGTAACTCCTCCATCCATCGATAAGCTATCCATAGCAGTCTTGCCTTTCGAAGATGCAAGCCCTCAAAAGGACCAGGAAATTTTCTGCGATGGGATGACCGACGAAATAATTGCAAAGCTTTCAAGATTTCAAAAATGGAATGTGATGAACAGGAATTCTGTCATGCTTTATAAAGGGACGAAGAAAGATATAAAAGAAATCGGAGAGGAATTAAATGTAGGGATCGTTCTCACAGGAAATGTGCGAAAGGAAGAAGATATCATTCGAGTTATGGCTCAACTTGTTAATGTCACAGATCGGTTTCAAATCTGGTCGGACACATACAACAGGAAGTTAGAAAAGATTTTCGAAATCCAAAGTGCTATCGCAGAGCAGATTGCTACTGCCCTCATGAAGGAGCTATCCCCAGAGGAGAAAAATCAGCTTTGGAAAAAGCCGACAGAAAATATGGAAGCCTATAATTTGTATCTACAAGGACGTTTTTTCTGGAATAAAAGAACAGAGGAAGGGTTAAATAAGGCGATCGAATTTTTCGAGCAAGCCATAGAGAAAGACAGCAAGTATGCCCAGGCATATGCTGGACTGGCCGACTGCTATCTCCTTATGCCTTCGTATGGCACCTCTCCTCTAAAGGAAGTTCTTCCAAAGGCAAAAAAAGCTGCATCGAAGGCTCTCGAGATCGATGATATGTTGGCTGAGGCTCACACCTCTTTAGCAGCTGTCATGGAAAATGAATGGGACTGGGAAAAAGCAGAGAGGGAACACAAAAGAGCCATAGAACTCAATCCGAGCTATGCGACAGCACATCATTGGTATGCATTTTATCTTATGTGGAATGCCTCGTTCGATAATGCCATAGAAGAGATAAGGCGAGCTCGTGAACTGGATCCTTTATCTCTTATAATCAGTGCTGACATTGGACAGATTCTTATATGGGCCCGCCGATATGATGAGGCGATAGAATCATTACGGGAGACGCTGAGGATGGATCCGAACTTCAGGAGTGTTCATAGTTTAATCGGACAAGCGTATTTTTTTAAGTCGATGTATGAAGAAGCATTGGATGAGTTTAATAAAGAAGAGGAACTTTTCGGAAGTGCGGTTGGCTCAGATGCCTTAATTGGAATCACATACATAAAAATGGGCATGATAGAAGAGGCGAAACAAATTCTAAACGATTTGATAGAAAAGTCAAAGGAAGGGCATGATGTATCATATTTCATTGCAAGTCTTTGCTTTTGGTTAGGAGAGAACAATCAGGGATTTGAATGGCTGAATAGGGCATATGAAGACCAAGATCCTTGGTTATGGTATCTCAAAGTTGATCCATCTCTTGATATAGTTCGTTCCGATTCAAGATTCAAAGACCTTCTGAAGAAAATAGGATTGGGATAATCTGCAAAGAAGGTCAGAATGCCAAAGCCATAGAGCATTACGAGAAATCCCTCTCCCTCTGGAAGGATGCTGACCCTGGGATAGCTGAGGTTGAGGATGCGAGGGAGAGGTTGGCTGGTTTAAGGGCTGAGTGAGTGGCTTTGAGCCACTAAATTGCTGGTTTGAGTGGGTGTCTGGGTAGGCTGGGGAGTTATTCTTCAGGCTTTTTTCTGGGACTGTAAGAAAAACTGTGTAACGACATTAAGAATCAATATCTTAGCTTAGATGTAGAAGAAAAGAACAAACTACTGAAAAACTTGTATAGAACTGTAATTTTAACAGAGGAATCCTTCGAGTATGCCTGGAATCCAGGTTGGGATGCATGGGCTGTGTATACGAAATTAAAGAAAAATGGATTCAAGTACCCCTCCAAGGACAACTATAGAACTCTAATTTACGCTCTCAAGCATATATCTGAAAACTACCATAAGCTGAAGGAGATTCATGGGAGAGAGCTATATCTGAACTTCCAATTGACTCTATAATGATTAATTGATATTCTTCTTTTTGAAATGAAGTAGGGGGTATATATGGGCGTAACATGCTCCAACTGTGGAACCGACAATACGCAAGACTCTGAGTTCTGTAAAAAATGTGCTACTCCACTTACTCATTCTGAAGAGAAGCCTATCCCTACAGCAACTTTAGAAGTACCCAAAAAAGAACCAACCACAGGCTCCACATTTGCTGAAAGATACCAGATTATAGAGGAACTCGGCAAAGGAGGCATGGGTAAAGTCTACCGGGCGCTGGACAAAAAACTTAATGAAGAGGTGGCTCTCAAGCTAATAAAACCTGATATTGCTTCAGATAAAAAAACCATCGAAAGATTCAGCAACGAACTAAAACTTGCCCGCAAAATCAGCCACAGAAATGTCGGCCGTATGTACGAGCTAATGGAGCATGAGTACAGTCACTTCATCACCATGGAATATGTTCCCGGCGAAGATCTTAAAAGTTTCATAAGACGAGTGGGACAACTCCCCGTAGGAAAAGCGTTATCCATTACGATTCAGATCTCAGAAGGTCTCGCAGAGGCGCATCGGCTCGGCGTCGTTCATCGCGATCTCAAGCCAAGCAACATCATGATCGATAAAGAAGGCAACCCCCGAATCTTGGATTTCGGAATCGCACGCTCCTTAAAAGCAAAAGGCATAACTGGAACAGGCATAATCGTCGGCACACCAGATTATATGTCGCCCGAACAGTTTGAAGGGAAAGCCATCGACCGACGCTCAGACATCTATTCATTGGGCATCATTCTCTATGAGATGGTGACAGGTCGAATCCCTTTTGAAGCTGATACCCCATTTGCTGTCGGGATGAAACACAAGAGTGAGAATCCAAAACCTCCTAAGGATCTCAATGCCCAGATTCCAGATGATCTCAATGGCATCATATTGAAATGCCTCGCTAAAGACAAAGAAGAAAGATTTCAGAGCGCAGAAGATTTACTCACTGGGCTTATCAATTTAGAAAAGGGAATTCCAACAACAGCGCTTCCCACTTCTAAAAGAAGGCCGCTAACATCAGGGGATATCACCGTGCAGTTCAATGTGAAAAAACTCCTTGTCCCCGCGCTTATTTTCGCCGTCGTTGTTGCTGCTGTGGTCATCTGGAGATTACTCCCCAAAAAGACTGCCATCCCTCCTCCCTCATCAGATAAACCCTCGATTGCCGTCATGTATTTTGAAAACAACACCGGGGATCAAAATCTAGACCACTGGAGAAAGGCGCTCTCTGAATTGCTGAGTGCCGATCTGTCTCAATCGAAGCGCCTCAGAATCCTCAGTGGAGATAGACTCTTCGAGATCCTCAGCCAAATGAACCAATTGGAGACAAAAAGCTATACTTCAGATGTTTTGGAGGAGGTTGCACAAAGAGGCGGAGTCGAGAACATCATTCGCGGAAGTTATACAAAGGCAGGGGATCGCTACAGGGTTAATCTTATGCTTCTAAATACCCGAACAGGAGAACTTTTAGGCTCAGAAGGTGCTCAAGGCGTTGGCGAAAGCAGCTTTTTCACTATGGTGGATGAACTAACACGAAGAATTAAGGCGAACTTTTTGCTTTCGGCCGAAGAGATCGCCAGCGATATCGATGAAGATGTAGGGAAGATCACAACAAACTCGCCCGAAGCCTACAAATATTACAGCGAGGGCGTGAGACTTCGAAATAAAGGGGAGTATCGCCAAAGTATCCATGCCATGGAAAATGCGATTATAATCGATCCTGAATTCGCAATGGCCTATCACTCCATGGCTTTGAGTTACAATGCTCTCAGATTTCGAGATCTGGCTAAAACTTACTTCCAAAAAGCGTTAGAGTTTAGCGATCGCCTTTCCGATCGGGAACGGCTGCTCATTCAGGGAGATTTCTTTGTTGGATCTCGAAGAGCCTATGATAGAGCTGTTCAAACTTTTAAACAATTATTGGATCTCTATCCTGACGATCGAAGTGGAAATTCCGGTCTCTCACGCATATACGCTAGTCTGGAACTGTGGGATGAAGCTATAGAACTCCTCGAGACCAATCTGCAGAATAGGGATGATAATGTGGAAACATACAGCAGATTGGCATATGCCTATGAAGCCAAAGGGTTATACAATAAAGCTAATTATGCAATTGAGGATTACATCAGAAATTTTTCAGATAATGCGGTGATCCATAAGGATTTAGCCTCAAATTATTTTGCCCAGGGAAAAATTGAGTTGACTCTCTTAGAAATCGAGAGAGCTTTTTCTCTTGATCCGGATTATTGGCAAAATTATTTAACAAAAGGTCATGTATATCTAACCCAAGGAGACTTTAGCCTGGCAGAGAAAGAGTATCTAAAGGTCCTTGAGTTAGAAGAAGAAGCACAACATTTATGGGGGATATCTTGGTTGGGATCCCTGTATCTTTATGAAGGAAAATTCAAGAAATCCATCGATCAACTCAGACAAGCTCTTTCGCTATCAAAAAAACTGGGAGAAAAAGGGTCCGAATCTGGCTTTTATACGCGATTAGCCTATACATACCTAAAAATGGGTCATCCTAATGAGGCCTTAGAGGAAAGCATAAAGGGAGAGAAAAGTTCTTTGGAGGAGCGGGGATGCTTATTATGTCACCAAAACTGGGCTCTGCTATACAAAGGCCTCGCACAGATTGAAAAGAAAAACATCCAGGATGCTCAGAAAACGGCTGCTGAGCTCGATGAGATAACGGATAAAGAATTGAATAGGAATTACATGAGACTTTATCACCATCTTGTTGGGAGCATAGAAATTGCGAGAGAAAACTTCCCTGCAGCCATTGAATATCTAAAAGTAGCCACTTCCTTTATGCCTGCTCAACGTAACATCGATAATTTGAACGATCAGGCCTTTTTTATCGAGCCATTGGCATTTGCCTACTACAAAAACGGAGAGTTGGAAAAAGCTCGGGAAACGTATGAACAATTAATCTCTCTGACTATTGGTAGGCTCCATTGGGGATATGAGTATGCAAAAAGTCTTTATACGCTCGGCAAAATATTCGAGGAGAAAGGCTGGAAAGGCAAGGCCATTGAGCATTATGAAAAATTCCTCGACCTGTGGAAGGATGCTGACCCAGGGATAGCTGAGGTGGATGATGCGAAGGAGAGGTTGGCAGGGTTACGGG
>JASFEP010000235.1:0-7075 GCA_050124775.1 Candidatus Aminicenantota bacterium | reverse complement strand
AAAGAGATGCGACAGGCCTACAAGAATGTGAGGGCCAACGATGCCAGCAAGGCGTTCAACACGCAAGTGCTCGAGGTTTTGGAATTGGGACATCTTCTGGACTTGGCTTATATGGCGACAGCCTGTGCACTGAACAGAACGGAAAGCCGCGGCGCACATGCACGGGAGGATTACCCGAAACGCGATGACCAAAAATGGCTCAAGCATACTCTTGCTTGGCTGGAAGGGGATACCATCAGGCTAGACTATAAAAATGTTGACCTTTCCCATTGGCCACCCAAACCCAGGAAATATTAAAGGAGAACACAGATGAAAATCGTTGTGGAAATCCAGCGCTACAATCCCGAATCCGATGCAGAGCCGTATATACAAAAATATAAGGTCGATGCAGAGCCGACGGATAGGCTTCTTACAGTTCTCCTGGGTATCAAAGAGACGCAAGATCCTACTCTAAGTCTCCGGAAGAGCTGTGCTCACGGAGTGTGCGGTTCCGATGCCATGGTCATCAATGGTAAAGAGGCTCTGGCTTGTAAAACTCTCATCCAGGATGTCGTTCAGGAAGAAGGAGGCGTTATCCGTGTGGAACCTCTGCACAATTTTCCTATCCAGAGAGATCTCATGATCGATCAAAGCAAATTTTTCAAAAATTACATGCACGTAAAGCCCTATTTTATCAGTTCCGAGGAACCCAAAGATAAAGAATTCCGACAAATGCCGGAAGAGAGACAAAAATTCGAAGAGGGAACCAAGTGTATCCTCTGTGTGTCTTGTTATTCAGCCTGCCCTGTTGTCCAGGAGGTCAATCCGAACTTCTTGGGCCCCGCAGCGATTGTCCAGGCCGCGCGGTTCAACGATGACAGCCGTGACAAGGGATTTGAAGACCGTCTCCCTCAGCTCGATTCCCCCGACGGAATCTGGCCTTGCGAAAGCCGTTTCGAGTGTACGCGAGTCTGTCCTAGGGGGATCAAGATCACCAGAACGATCAACCTGACCAAGCGAAGGATCCAGAAAATCAAGGGCTAGCCTTTCATCACACCTATGGGGACAACCCGGACCGCAAGCTTTCCGATGCCCACCTCGTGGGATACTTTCACCACTTCATCGACGTCCTTGTAAGCCTGGGATGCTTCCTCGGCAACGCCTCTCCAACTGGTGGATTGAAGGACGATTCCCTTACCGGCCATATCTTGCTTGATCCGCTCTCCCCGGAATCGCCGACGCGCCTCATGCCTGGACATCATCCGTCCCGCTCCATGAGCCGTCGAGCCGAAACTCAGTTGCTCCGCCTGTCGTGTCCCTACGAGTACATAAGACGCTGTTCCCATGCTGCCCGGGATAATGACCGGCTGACCCACCGAACGGTACGCCTCAGGGATCTCCGGGCGACCGGGCCCAAAGCTCCGTGTTGCACCTTTTCTGTGAATACACACATCTTTCTCTTCACCATCGATCTCATGTCTCTCGAATTTAGCCACGTTGTGACAGACATCGTAAACCTGGTCCATTCCCCCAGAGCTTCCCAGAACTCTTTGAAAAACATCCCTGACCCAATGGGCGATCATGTGTCTGTTGGCAAAAGCAAAGTTGACCGCAGCACTCATGGACTTGTAGTACTCCTGTCCCAACTGCGATCGGATGGGCGCATTTATGAGCTCCCTATCTGGCAGACCAGAAGTTCCGTACTTGTTCTCCATGGCACGGATGTAATCGGAAGCGACCTGATGGCCGAGTCCCCGGCTCCCACAATGGATCATGACCAGTATCTGACCCAGGGAATGGATGCCAAAGGTTTTTGCGATGTCCTCATCGTAGATCTTATCGACCTTTTGGATCTCTAAAAAATGGTTTCCCGCACCCAGGGAGCCCAACTGAGGAATTCCCCTCTCCACCGCACGCTTGGACAGGTAGCCGGGGTCGGCACTCTCCATCCGTCCGTATTCCTCGGTCCGTTCGAGGTCCACGCGTGTTCCATACCCGTTAGCCACAGCCCATTCCGCACCCCTCAAGCAGACGTCCTCGAGGACCCGCCGGTTAAGCTGGAGTATTCCCCCCTTTCCGACCCCTGCCGGCACCGATCGATAGATCTGGGCAAGAAGCGTTGCCTTTTTCGCCTCCACATCTTCTTCTTTATAGTCCGTTTTAAGGAGCCTGACTCCACAGTTGATGTCATACCCCACGCCCCCCGGAGAGATAATCCCGTCATCGAGGTCGAAAGCAGCCACCCCTCCTATGGGAAATCCGTAACCCTGGTGACCATCTGGCATAACGCAGGCCATCTTCTGGATTCCAGGTAAGCAGGCGACATTCTTAGCTTGCTCGAGAGTTCTGTCGCGTTTGATGCTCTCCAGCAGTTTCGATGAGGTATAGATCACTGTGGGGACTTTCATGTCCCCATGTTTCAAGATCCTGTATGTGTTTGCATCGATCTGTCTTAGTTCCATCATATCACCTCATACCTCCACAACGACCTGCACCATATAAGAATCGTTTGTGTGGATCTCTATCTCATCGTAGGTTATGGCTTTGACATTTCCGTAAGGCAGGCAATCCTTTCCCAGTTGGCCGCCGAAAAAAAGCCCTTCGAGCGCGTATATCTTAGCATCCCTCCTGATCTGGAGCTTTTCTACCGAGTGGAGAAGATACATCTGTGAGTCCAGCAGGTACAGGATCTCTTCCAAAAAATTCACGAGAAGCTGTTCCAGATCGCGGCCTTTGACCTTGACCGGCTTTTGGATATCTCTCCCGACACTCTCTCTGTCCCACATGAGAGACACCGTGGCATAGGCCGCATTCGTAAACGCCTCCTCCAAACTCCTCCCGAATGCCTGAAACTTCGCATCTGCTGTATGATCGAAGAATTGATATCGTTCTGGACCTCGAGACATTAGAACACTCCAGCGATTGGATGTCCGCATGATGAACATTTCTCGCCAGCAATTTTGCTTTTTGTGATGACAAATCCGGCCCTCTGGATCAGAGACGTCCCACAATTGGGGCAATGCGTATCTTCGGCCTCTCCCAAAACATTTCCGATATAGATATATCGAAGGCCGGCTTTCTTCCCCAGAGAATAAGCTTTTCTCAGAGTTTCTATTGGCGTGGCAGACGCATTTGTGAACTGATAATCCGGGTGAAAGCGGCTGATGTGCCAAGGGATGTCCGGGTCCACATCGGCGATGAAATGTGCGATCTCTGCCAACTCCTCATCCGAATCGTTCTGGCCGGGAACGACCAGTGTGGTGACCTCAACCCAGATACCGAGAGCCTTCATCAGGCTGATGGATGCGCATACAGGCTCCAGATGAGCCCTGCACATCTCCTGGTAAAATTGTTCTCTGAAAGATTTGAGGTCGACATTGCAGGCATCAAGATAGGGATTGATGGTTTTCAGAGCTTCTGCTGTCATATAGCCGTTTGTCACAAAAGAGTTGCCGAGACCTTCCTTCTTGGCAAGCTTTGCCGTATCATAGGCAAACTCGAAAAAAATAGTGGGCTCTGTGTAGGTGTAGGAAATACTCTGACAGCCTTGATTTTTTGCCGCCCGCACCACATCCTCGGGTGTAAAGAATTCGCTGAAACCTGCATCTCCCTGCCGTTTCGATTGCTGGGAGATCTGCCAGTTCTGACAAAAGGGACACTTAAAATTGCACCCGATCGTTGCCACAGAAAAAGCCGTCGAGCCGGGCAAATAGTGATACAGAGGTTTCTTCTCTATGGGGTCTACATGGGCCGCGATCACATCTCCATAGACATGCGTAAAGAGCGTGCCTTCCCTGTTTTGCCGCACCCCGCAGATACCGAACTTGTCAGGGACGATCTCACAACGGTGACTGCACAGGTTGCATACCAATCTTTGCCCCTCCAGGGAGTGATACAGCATCGCCTCTTTGATCATATGCCCTATCCCTTTACTTCGTAGATCTCGATCAGATTCCCCTCAGGGTCTTCGACAAAATAAATCATGCGCCCCGAATGTTCGATCTCCATGACTGGTGCACCCAAAAGTTTGAGTTCATTGACGAATCGTTCCTTGTCTTCAACTCCCATACCCCAATGATTATAACCGACAGCGGCCCGTTTCCTTTCACCGGCTTCAACATCAGTGAGAAAAAATATCTCCAGGTGCGCCGAATCCCGACTGAGTTTTGTGAGATAACAGGGCGAAGGAATACGGAATATCTTGTTGACGAGCTCAGCGGGAAGAAGTCTTGTTTCTCCTTCCACGAATCCCAAGAACCTGACATAAAATTCTTTGAGCTGTTCGGGATTCCTCGTCAGGATTCCAAAATGATGGCAAAAACTGCTCATGAGTCCTCCCGTTTATTTGGATCGCTCATAACCAATTTACCAGAAAATCGTTTATTTTGATAGCCAAGCGGCTTTTCAGTAATCGTTCCTATGCTGCGAGGAGATTCATTCACCTATAGGACACATATAAGTCAATGGAGACAGATTTTGAAATACTTATAGCCAGAGTTTCATCCGGCAGATTCAAAAGAGGGACAGAGATGGTTTAAAGGGCACTCCGGACATCGCGGCTTTCGTGCCTGACAGACCTGCCGGCCGTGATTCACGAGCATATAATTAAAATCGATCCACTCTTCACGAGGAACGAGCCTCATCAGGTCCTTTTCGATCTTGTCGGGATCCTTTTCTGTGCTCAGCCCCAACCGCCCCGAGAGTCTTTTGACATGCGTATCCACGGCGATCCCTTCGGCTTTCTTGTATCCACTGGACAGCACGATATTCGCCGTTTTTCTAGCGACACCGGGAAGAGTGATGAGGTCTTCCATGTTATCCGGCACTTTTCCAGAAAAATCTTCTACGATTTTTGTCGAAGCTCCGATGATACTCTTGGCCTTGTTCCTGAAAAAACCTGTGGGGCGGATTTCCTCCTCCAGTTCTTCCCTAACCGCCCGAGAAAAAGCCTCTGCGGATTTGTACTTCTGAAAGAGCATCGGGGTGATCTGGTTAACCCTCTCATCCGTACATTGGGCAGAGAGAATGGTCGCAACCAAAATCTGCAGCGGATTTTCGTGTTTCAGAGCGGTTCGGCTTTTCGGATAGGCTGAATGCAAAATCCGTATGATCTCTCTTATCCGTTTTTCTGCACTTTCCATCTTGAAACCCTTATAAACCAGAATTATTCAGCCGACTCCGCACTAGGCGCCCAGGTCTTTACGGAGCTGGATAAAGCGGAGTATATCCGTCCGGCATATGATCCCTTCTACTCTATCACCCACCATCACAGGGACCTGATGAATCTCTTTGGACATTAGGCTGTTCAATATTTCACTGCCATCGGAATCGAGTGTAACGGCTTCCAGTTCATTTCGAGGTGTCATAATCTCTGCGACCGTGGTTTTCATGCGATCTTCTCGCGGAATTTTTTTCACATCTTCCAGACAGACAATCCCCTTCAGAACACCCTCGTCCTGGACGAGAAAAACGCGCTCCTTCTGACGAAGAATATAGGAATCGACCAGGTCTTGAATGAGCAGTGTGCTGGGGACCGAATGGAAGTCACTAGTCATAAGCTCTTTTGCGCTCACGCCTTTGAGCAGAGACTCGACCATCACCTGTTGGTATCCCCGAACTGCAGCACTGTGGAGAAACCACCCGATAAAGATCAGCCAAAAACCAGAAAGTTCTCCCCTGAGGATTTGAAGGATCCCGACAAATATCAAGAAAAAGGCAAAAGCCTGTCCCACCCGAGATGCGATCTTCGTCGCCTTTCGCAGATTTCCGGTGACTTTCCATATTATGGACCGGAGAACTCTTCCTCCATCCATGGGAAAACCCGGAAGGAGATTAAAGACTGCCAGGATGATGTTGATTAGGCCCAAGTAGGAAGTAACGGCACCGATGGTTTCACTCACACCCTTTAGAAAAAAAGAGAGGATGAGGGCTGCGGCACCAATGGCAAAACTGGTCAGGGGTCCGACCAAAGCCATAAAAAATTCTTGAACAGGCTCTTTGGGTTCCTCGCTGATTTGTGCAACACCACCCAGGATAAATAGAGTGATGCTTTTGACCTTCTCTCCCTGAGCGATAGCGACAAGGGAGTGGGATAGCTCATGTATCAGCACAGAAGCAAAAATCAGAAGGCTCGTTATGAGTCCGATCAGCCAGTACTGGGACGTGGGCCAATCGGGGAATCTCTCGGGAAAATAAGCGGAAGCTAGAGACCACGTGAAAAGCACCAGAATGATAAACCAGCTGGAGTCGATGCGTATCTCTATGCCCGCTAGCCTCCCCACTCGCCAAGCATATTTCATCTTGCTCTCCTTAAACAATACGGATCATTGCTTCGATCGCCCCTCTCGCCCGCTGACGAATATCGTCGGCTACCGCGACCCTGAATTTCATTTTCCTGAGTGATCTCTCGACTTTGGAGAGATCGATCTTTTTCATGTTGGAGCAGATAGCGTTCTCTCTGAGAGGGATAAATTGAGTGCCCGGATTGATCTTTTTGAGGCGGTGGATGATTCCCTCCTCTGTCCCCAGTATGACGCGTTTTTCATGTGTGACCTGAGCTTCTTTGACCATCTGTCCGGTGGATAGAACTTTGTCGGCCAGGTCGATGACCTCCGGGCGGCACTCGGGATGAACCCACACTTCGGCATCAGGAAAGAGACCTCGTTTGTCTTCGACATGTCTGGGTCGAAATTTGTGATGCACATAACAGTAACCATCCCATGGGATGATCTTTGTATCCGTAAAACGAGCGGCATAGGCGGCAAGATTCTTATCCGGCGCAAAAAGGATCGTATCATCCTCGATGGAAGCGACCACCTTGAGCACATTGGCAGATGTGCAGCAGATATCGCACTCGGCCTTGACTTCGGCGGTCGTGTTGACATAACAGACCACTTTGTTTCCGGGATATTCTTCCTTCCAAGACCTCATTTCCGCACCGGTGATCATATCGGCCATTGGACATCCGGCCTGGAAGTCGGGAATAAGGACAGTCTTATCTGGGGCCAGGATCGCCGCCGTCTCCGCCATAAAATGAACTCCACAGAACACGATGACCTCACAGTCCAACTTTGCGGCCTCACGACTCAACTGCAGG
>JASFEP010000234.1:0-7076 GCA_050124775.1 Candidatus Aminicenantota bacterium | reverse complement strand
TCGAGTGCTTGGAAAGCTTCATAAACCCAAACGAATGGACCACAGGGAGACGTGAAAATTGGACAATCGCGAAACAAAAAGAATCGTTTTGATTATCTTCATTGGTGTTCTATTTTTTATCTCAAGCCCGAGCATTTGGGCACAAGAACGAACCCAGCTCAAAGTTGTTTCGGAAATCGCCAATATCAGACAAAATCCTGATATCGGAAGCGCCATTATTCACCAGTTGCCCCAAGGAACAGTCCTCGAAGCCACCCAAAAAAAGGGAGAATGGTATGTCATACAACTGAAGCTGGATGCAGAGAAGACCCTGTCGGGGTATGTCCATGAAAGCCTGGTCACAGTTATCGGCGGGCCGGCTCCTGAAGAGATCGAAACCACAGAGCCAGAGAAGGAGGAGGCGAGGAAAGAGCCTGTCGAGGTCGAAGTAGTGGAAGAAGCCCGCCCCGTCAAAGTCCAGCCTCAGGTTCAAGAATCCCTGGACGTCGCTTCGGAATACTCCAAATTTCGCCTTTCATTCTCGGGGGGCATGGGCTATGTGCCCGGTGGAGACATCAACGAGGGGGCCGTTGGATTGGGCGACTATTTTGCAGCATCCCTCGGTGAATCCCAGAGCAACACGGTCTCCCCTCTGCATACAGGCTTAATCTTCGAAGGTGAGATGAACATTGCCTTCTCCCCTAAGTTTTTTCTCAACATCGGGGGCGCTTACCTTTCTGGCAAAAAGGAGAGTCTCATCGAGTATCCCGAAGGGACATACGTTGAACTCTACACAACCCGCCCTCAAATCCGGTCGATTCCAATCAGGCTTTCTTTCAGCTACTATCCCCATCCGGCCTTTTACATTAAGCTAGGCGGAGAGTATCATTTTGCCAAGTGTTCGTATTTTTACCGGTACGAAGAGGCCGATTTCTGGCAGGAATGGAAAGGTGATTCCAACGGCCAAGGACCCGGTGCTTTCGGCGGATTGGGCGTCGAGGCCAATCCCGTAGGTAACGTGAGATTTTTCCTTGAAGCGCTGGGACGTTACTGCAAAATCACAAACTTCAGCGGAACGGACGAATACAATGATTCGACCGGCTACCAATCCACGGAAAACGGCACCCTCTATATCTATCAGGCCCAGATTACCGAGGACGAATCCTACACCCTTCTCTATATCCGGGAAAGAAAGCCCTCCGAAGCGGGTGTTTCCGATGCCAAGGAAGCAACGATTGACCTATCGGGATTCGAGGTCAGAGTAGGGATCCGGTTCAAGTTCTGATCTTTTTCAACAGAGCCACATGCTGGGCATGGATCCCCCAAAATAGAGGAAACACCTTCTCGCATGCAAAACCTGCCTCTCGGACCTCCTCATAAAAGTCTTGCCTCGCTATCATCTTTATTCGCGTGGGGCTCTTCTTCAGCTTTCTCCTGAGCGCTCGCTGGAGCCGGTGGAGCGTATTGACCTGGTAGTAGGAGAGGATCACCCAGCCAGACGTTACCCTGGAAAAAAAACCGAGGAGAGCCTTTCGCTCCTCGGGATCATGGACATGATGCCAGAACCGCATACACAGAAGTATGGAAAAGGTTTTTTCTCTGAAGGGCAATCTCTGTTTGGCATTTGCGACAACGCCCCAAAGCTTCAATGCGGGATCTTTGACGCTCGATCCTTTCGCCCTCTTCACCATGGAGAACGAGTAATCACAGCTAACCAGATGCCACCCTCTTTTGCGGAACAGCTCCGAAAACCGTCCGTATCCGCAGGGAACATCCAACGCTATTCCCCCTTCAGGGGCGTTTCGTTCCAGTATCCTCTCCAAAAGTAAGGTTTCTCTTCGATGGACCAGCCTCTGGTCGATTCCTCTGTATCTCTTCCGCTCATACTCTTCGACTTCGTGTTCTTCGAACGCATGGGGAGGGGAAGAGAAGGGAGCTTTCTCATCGTTCACTTCTTTTTTATTTTTCATGTTTTCGCATCATCCCTTTGGTTCGCTCCCTCGATCGTGGCCGCTGCATCCCTCTCGCTGCGCGCCTTCAGGAGATCCGCTTCATAGAATATGTACTTTGGACTGCCGCCGATCAAAACCCTTTTTCCCTTCGAGGACTCGGGCTGCCCGTCACGCCCGACGATCCCTTTGACCGGAAAGGGAAAATCGATCTCAAGGTCCGGGCCCGGTGTCCAGCATACCACGAAACTCTGGCCTTCCCTCACGAAACGAAACAACCGGACATTAGGATGGTCGATCTTACCCACAAAGGTACTGCCATCGAGAAGTTCCACCATTGTCTTCAGCGCAAAAAAGCCCGGCCGCTTTCTCCATTCATCTTCGCGGCTATCGATGAGCCCGTAGCCCGGGGCGACGAGCTGCCACCAGTACACCCTCTCCACGAGGCCACTGGCCAGCGTGAGGAGATGATACCTCACGAGATAATCGGCCTGCTGCTCTTCGGTGACATTAGGAGTGCCGGATGCCGGGGAATATTTTCCGGTGTCTTTCAGAGGCCAATTGAATTCGGTTATCCAAAGGTCTTTTCCTTTGATTGCACTCACATCCACAGCCGCTTTCAGCAGGGCGACTTTAGCGGCTGTGTCCCACCCGAACTGGCTGTTCTCAGGCGGGCCGACGCGGTCTACATAGAGCAGGGAGGTCACCTTATCAAAAGGGATCTCCTTCAAGACCGGGGGGTAGAGATGGAACTCAAAATCGATCACCGCCGGTCCCACTATCTTCACGCCGTACTGACGGGCCAATTCCGCCGCAGTCCTGGCTAGCTGAAGATACTCTTTGTGATTCCAAACGCCCCATTTTGTCCTGTTCCACGCATGCCCCACCTCAAAAAAGGCGCATTTCTTCCCGAACCTTGTAAAAACCTCCTCCACAAAATCCTTCCAGCGCAAAGGGTCTAGAACATCATCCCGCCGCTGCAGAAGAGCTCCGGTCAATTCGATCCTGTTCTCCTGAAGCGAGTCTGCGAACTTTTCGTAAGAGGAGAGTTTGTCTCTCTCCCAGGAGGGAAACCGGATAAGACTTCGAGGGATGCCCAATTCCTTCAAGCACTCTATGACTGCCTCTTTTCTCGACTCGGAGGGGGAAAGACAGATGCCGAAGGGACCGCTAAAGACCGACGATGTCAGGTACATCTCCCGGCGGTACTTCCGGAAAAGGGGCCATC
Organism: Candidatus Aminicenantota bacterium; assembly: GCA_050124775.1. Classification (GTDB taxonomy): domain Bacteria; phylum Acidobacteriota; class Aminicenantia; order Aminicenantales; family Aminicenantaceae; genus WTAW01. The sequence continues at coordinate 3,920 of JASFEP010000234.1, read as the reverse complement.
CTCCGGGCAATATGCTGAGGTTTTCCGCAACAAGAGACAAATAGCCACCGGCATACCGGAAATGACGCCAGAAACGCTGCGACCGCGGGGCCACATTATGGGGCTGGTCCGCATAGGGATTCCAACGAAAGGTCTCTCGCATATTATTGGATCCTTAATTTCTGGGCCAGTTTTTTGAGCCTGAGCAACTTCTTAATCCCGATGTACCCGCTGAAGCAGGATTTATTCATCCGGTACCATAGCCAATGGACTCCTTTGACGGGCGAAGGGGACACATACGCCTTTAAAAAAAAGCGCTGCAAGTCGGCGGGGACGCCCAGGCGGATGAGGCTCTTTATCCCCTTGAATGTGCCGACACGCTTTCTGCAGCGGATCCTGTTCGTATCGAGGAGAAAAAAGCGCAACTGTCCATCGTCCATTCGTTCCACTAGGACATTGCCGTCCGAGAGGTCCCGATGGAGGATCCCGCTCTCTGTGCATCGCGCGAGATAACGGGCCAATTCCCGGAGGAGGGGTCTCAACTCCTTTTGGGGAAGCTCCCGAAACAGAGTCCGAACTTCTTCAACGCCCGGAACGTATTCTGTGATGAAATAGCTCTGATCGAGGAACAGAGAGGTCTTTCGTTCGCAATAAGCCACAGGAAGGGGTGTCCAAAAGCCTCTTTCGACCAGGGCAAGGCTTCCTCTCCAGGCTTTCAGGGCTTTGGAAGGAAGGAGGACGCTCTTCCATCTGTTCACACCCTTTATGCGAAATTCTTTGATGACGAATTCCGCGGTCTTTTCCTCCCTCATAGGGAGCGTAACGATTCCCACCCTGTTCCTCGATGCTTCTAGAATGCGGGCTTCTTCGAGGAGCGCACCACAGGTTTTCAAGGCTTCAACGATCGCAGGCTCATCGTATTCAGTACGTATTCGGCCCGTGAGCGGGGGGATATCGAGCTTATGTTCTCCGTCGACCGTCATGGCGATTTCCTCATCGGGATCACATCTTTATTTAACCGTCCCTATAAATACCACCCTCATCCTTCTCCTGTCAAACGTCCTGCGTTTCCGGACAGCTTGAAGAATAAGGCATGCATGCCCAGATCCGTGACGAAAGATACTCGGGTATCCCAACCGGTGCCTCGAACTCAAAAGTTCTTCAGTTCCCCCGGCGAAGAGATTTCCCTGTGACGTGGGAGCTTTCCTCATATTTCTCCGAGTGAGATGTGCCATGCCCAAGCTCTTCTCGCGCTTTTTCCCATCATTCAATCGGGATACTTATCACCGTGAGAAGATTTCATTTCATCATAGAATCAAGAAGGATTGCGTTGAAGAGACACAAGTTGACGGAGAAACAACAGTAAGATAAGATACAACGAGGAGAAAGAATATGGCCATCGATCAACAGCTCCTTGACATCCTCGCCTGCCCGGTCTGTCACGGAGATATCAAAATCACAGCGGATGAGAAAGGCCTCAAATGTATGAGTTGTTCCCGAGTCTATCCCATTAAGGAAGACATCCCTGTCATGCTCAGCGATGAGGCAACCATTGAGCCCGAGAGAGAAACAAAAGATTGATCCTTCCCGAATCCGAAGGATTCTGCTGATCCGGCTGAGGCGTATCGGCGATGTCGTTTTAACAACGCCCGCCATCACCACTCTCAGGAAGGGCTTCCCCCAGGCTGAGATCACCTACGTCATCGATGAACCCTACAGGGAACTGGTTGAGGGTCATCCTGACCTGGATAGAGTGATCGTTCTCCCAAAGCATCTGGGATTCAAAGAATTCCGGACTCATGGGCGTCGGATCAGGCGAGATCGCTACGATGTAGTCATCGACTTTCACGGAGGCCCGAGGGCGTCGCTCCTGACATTCTTCTCCCGAGCCCATCTCAAGATCGGATACAAAATCAAGTATAAACACCTCATCTATGACATAAAACTTCCGCGAGAACCCGAAGAGGGATACTTCCATAGCGTGGAAAATCATGTCAATCTGGTCAAGACCTTGGGGGTCGATCCTCCCACGATCCCTGCGCTGTCAATGGCCCCGCCCGAAGAGTATGAGGCTGCAAACGTCCGCCGGATGATCCAGGAAGACACGCTCGCAAAGGCAAAGATTATCGCCCTCCACATCAGCGCTGGGAATGAATTCCGCGATTGGGGCGCCGAGCGGCTCGGACTATTGATCACGCTTTTGGACCAGATTCCCGGAGTGAAGATCGCTCTCATCGGCTCGGGCGCAGATAAAAAAACTGAGAAAGAGATAAAACGGAAGTGTGATGCGCCCACTATCTCCATGGTGAACCGGCTCAACCTCCGCGAGTTGAGAGAGTTCATATCGCACGCGTCGCTCTTTGTCGGCCCGGACAGCGGCCCTATGCACATCGCAGCAACCACAAAAACGCCGATCGTCGCCTATTTCGGCCCCACGCTCCCGGCGCACTTCGGACCATGGAAAACACGCTCCACCCTGCTCGAAAAAGACCTCGACTGCAGGCCCTGCCGCCAGCACCGGTGTATTCATGAAGATTTTCGTTGTCTGCGTACCATCTCCCCCGAAGAGGTCTATGGCGCCTGCCTTCCCTACCTCAAAGATTGAGTTTTTGGAACGGGTGTTATATCATTCCCTCTCGGAAAGACCGGTGACAGAATGACGAAGAAACTGGACAGATTGCTGCCTATTTTTATCACTCTCTTTGCGCTCTTCTCTCTGGTATCGATCTCCTTGAGCCAGATCATGCTGATTCATGCTTTTGTCGTTCTGGCAATCAGTATCGCAGTCAAGCACACCCAAATCGTCTTCCCTCCTTTTTTTTGGGGTGGCATCGCTTATTGCGGACTCTCCATACTGGCTTCTTTTTTCTCCGTCAATCCAAGGATTAGCCTGATCGACTCCAAGGACCTCCTTCTTTTTCTCATCGTCCCCATCGTCTTCCTGGGGTTGAAGAGCACGAAAGAGATCCATAGAGCGAACCTGGCCCTCTTGGCATCGGCTTATATGAGCATTCTTTATTGTCTGTTCATCTATATTTTCAAAGCAGCTCCCGGAGAACGGGTCCAGGGTTTCATGGGGCATTACATGACTCAGGCAGGCGTTATGCTCCTCTTCGGCGCTTTAGCCCTGAGTTTGTTCGTCTTTTCTCGCGATAAAACCCGGATCCTCTGGGGTTTGGCTTTTCTTTTGTCTGTTCTGATCCTCATCCTGACATCCACACGGAGCGCCTGGATCGGAATGATCATCGCCACATCGGTCGTCCTTTTTTTCTACAAGCCCAAAACTTTGGTTATCGTGCCTTTAGCGACCGTGCTCATTTTGATCCTCAGTCCCCGCGAGGTCAAAAACAGGGCCCTGAGCATATTCAGCACAAAAAGCTATTCCAACGCTCAAAGGCTCGAGTACTTGAATGCGGGAATAAAGATCATCAAAGAATATCCCATTTTCGGAACAGGACCGAACACCGTGGAGATGGAGTTCCAGAACCCGAAATACGGCCTCTCCGAAGAGGCCAAACAGAACGTTCATCTTCACAACAACATCATTCAGATCGCGGCCGAACGGGGAATCCCCACTCTTTTGGCCTGGTTCGTTTTTCTGGTTTGGCTTTTTATTTCGCTCGTCCAGCTCGTCCCGAAAAAAAATGCGGCTCTCTATCCTCTGACCGTAGCCGCCATTGCTGCCTTTTTGGCGCATTTCGCCGCCGGATTTTTCGAATACAATTTTGCCGATGCAGAGGTCGCGGCCCTGTTTTTCTTTATCATGACCATCCCCTTTGCCACGGCTCGAAACCTGCAAACCTCGGGCACTCCTGAAGTGGACGAAAAGCCATGAAAAAAAGAAAGATCCTTTCGTTCTTCCTGATATTGATAGCGGGCTACTTCGTCTGGTTAACGCTCCAGCTTATCATCTTCAAATCCTACACAACGGTCCCCCAAAA
>JASFEP010000233.1:0-7083 GCA_050124775.1 Candidatus Aminicenantota bacterium | reverse complement strand
AAAGCTCCAGATGGCCAATGATATTCTTAGAGGAAATCTCGTATCAGGGCAAGAAGCCCAAAAACGTCTTCTTCCTTCTACTTTTCCCGATTTCTCTAATATGGAGTTTGCAGCCAGATTCATTCCCAGTGCCTACGGATCGGGAGATATATACAATATTTTCCGATTGGATGAAACAAACATCGGACTCTACAACATCGATGTTTCTGGTCATGGCGTTTCGGCAGCGTTTTTTAGCGTGTGTCTCAATCAGCGTTTGAGTCAAGACCCTCAATCTTTTGGCCTTGTGAAAGTCCCTTTAGATAAACCGCCCTTTTATCGCATTAATCCTCCTGCACAAGTTGTGGCCTCTCTGGATGAGGAAGATATGTTGGGAAAATACGGTCGCTATTTCACTATGGTCTATGCCATTATGAATATCGGAACTGGGAATGTTTCCTTCTACAGAGCAGGTCATAACTATCCGCTGCTAATCCATGATAAGAAGAGATCCCACTACATTCAAGGAGGAGGACCTCCGATAGGCCTGGGAGTCTCCCACCATAAAAACCGCGAGCAAAACATCGAACTCGAAGACGGGGATCAACTCATCTTTTTTTCGGACGGGATCAATGACGCATACTCGCTAAAGATGGGCAAACGTTATGGGCTCGAAAGAGCAAGGCAAATCCTCACTGAACACTATCCAGATTCACTGGATAGATCGTTCGACCATCTCATATCAGATATCAAGAAGTTTATGGGGCAGGAGGGGTTTTGTGATGATATCTCCATCATAGGATTCAAATGGTTGGGCGGTAGGGTGAGTTGATGGAAGAGATTCAGTTAACCATACCGAGGGAGGTCTCCTACTTGCGTTTTGCGACAACTCTTTCTAAATTGGTCTGCCAGCAGATCAAAGAATGTGGTGCTGATAAAAAATTTGCTTCGGATGTCGAACTCTGTGTGAGCGAGGCGTGTACGAATGCCATTAAATATGCCCGGAGCATTGAAAAGGAAGACGTGATATCTCTCTATTTTCAGATCTACGGGGATAAGCTTGTCATCAAAGTGCAAGATCGAGGCAGCGGCTTCAACCTGAATAACCTCCCCGATCCGGACATTGAGAGGGTTCCCGAGAGGGGATACGGTCTATACATCATTCGGAGTAAAATGGATGAAGTGAAATATTTTCGAACCGAGAAAGGAAATTTTTTAACGATGATCAAATTCTTCAAGGGAGAAAAAAATTGAATGGAGGAACAAGATGAAGCTGAAAGTCACTAGGAAAGATGGAATTCTCATCATTACACCTCAGGACAAAAGGATCGATGCGAGTGTTGCGACCGAGTTCAAGTCAAAACTCATCGATTTTTTAGAAAACGGGGACAAGGTTATCGTGATCAATCTTTCCGCCGTTGATTTCATAGACAGTTCCGGTCTTGGAGCAATGGTCTTGATATTGAGAAAGATCGGTACAGACGGGAGGATCAAACTCTGTAAACTGAAAGAAAGTGTGAGATCCATATTCGAATTGACCCGATTGGATGAAGTGTTTGAAATACATAAATCCGTAGAAGGCGCCATAGAAAGCCTTAAGTCGGATTGAATCTTTGGAGACGATCTGTGACTCATATTGTCGAAAATCCTGATAAGATCAAAAGGGCAGATATTGTGGTGGGAATTCCCTCATTCAAAGAGGCGAATTCTATAGGGCATGTGGTATCGAATGTCGATCGGGGCCTAGTACAATTTTTTGAGAAAAAAAAATCTGTTATCATCAATGTGGACAATTTTTCGCCTGACGAAACCAAGGATGCCTTTTTTCGGACACAGTCGAAGACACCAAAGCTCTACTGTTCTACGGCAAAAGGAGTACGGGGGAAAGGTCGGAATATCAAGAACCTTTTCCAATTGGGCGTAGAACTCGGGGCCACGGCGATTTTGATGGTGGATGCGGATCTCAAAAGCATAGCGCCCAATTGGATCCAGTATCTTACAGAACCCATCTATATGGGCTATGACTACGTGATCCCAATTTATGTGCGCCATAAATATGATGGAACGATCACGAACAACATCACATATCCATTGACACGCGTTCTATACGGCCTTCGAACCAGACAACCTATTGCTGGAGATTTTTGTTTTTCGGGCAGGCTAGCGCGAGCATTTTTAACTGAGAAAACGTGGAATCGTAACGTCTCCGAATTCGGTATAGATATCTGGATGACTACGATAGCGATCGCGAGAGGTTTTAATGTCTGTCAGACCTTTCTCGGGGCGCCAAAATCGCATAGGGCCAAGGATCCCAGTGGGCATCTTGGACCCATGTTTTATCAAGTCGTTGGAACCCTTTTCGATCTGGCCGTAGATTTTGAGTACCTTTGGAAGGATACTTCGACCAGTCGCCCGACCAGTATTTTCGGGTTCGGCCTTGGGGTTAAGGAAGATCCACCGATCGTGGATGTCAATGAAAAAAGCCTTCTGCACCAGTTTAAAAAAGGCCATCGAAAATACGGGAAGCTCTGGAAAAAGGTCATTGCCGAGATCAACCTTGAAGACCTCTTGCAAAACATGGATAAAGACGTTAAAGCTGTATTTCTCCCTGCCGACCTATGGGCAAGAACACTCTTCGATTATATTGTTGCCTATCGTGATGAATCAGCCCTCAGGGATCAACTGCTCCTGTCATTGATCCCGATCTATTTTTTACGTACCCTTGGCTTTATCAATCGAACCCGGGAAATGGCTACCAAAGAGGCCGAAGATTATCTAGACTCTGAATGTCGAAAAATGGAAGAAGAAAAATACTATCTTATAGCAAAGTGGAATCAGACACCCCGTAAAGATGGGATTCCTTCTATTGCCCAGTATCTCGCCGACTAAACAAATCCTGGATTATTCATAAAATCTGCTGCCAAACTAAATATCAAAATCATTTTATGCCTTATTGGCAGCATCTTTTACCTTTCAGGCGAACCAATCTCACACCAAAGCCTTCGTTGTAGCCCCCTCGCGGTAGTTCACTACAGCTTCGGAAGCCACTGCCTCGCCTTTGCAGCGACCTTGGCCCGTGATAATCCATCTTGTCCCAAGATTATACATAAAATCTGTATTTCATCTCTTCCAGTTCTTGTTAGTGAGATAGGCATGTTTGAGGGTGTCTCCACGCACACCCTGTCTCAAGGCCTCTAAGGCCAAAATCTCGTCAGGGGGAATGTTTCCAAGGTTGACATTAGTACCACAGCGGATGATCAAGGCCTGCTGCTGGTTTTTGATGGGGGCTTCCCACATGAGAGCATCCATATCTTTTACCCCTGCGATGATGCCTTCGACTTCATCTTGTTTGATCTTTCCGTCCGCGTCGAAAATGCCAACTCCTTTCCCCGCTTCTCTTGCTTCTATGATGACTTTAAAAGCGCCATTTGACAGATCCTCTTCGATGAGTTTAAGCACCTGTGAGAGAGGTATGGCGTCTTTGGGATCTTTCTTTCCTACTTCCGTGATAACGTTGAAACCCCGGTCTCGGGCGGCTGAAATGGCGTTCTTTCTTGTTTCGAGGTCCATATCGATCGTCCCATCAGATATCTCGATTGCTGAAAATCCGAGCTCATTAGCGCGATCCAGATATTTTTTCAACTCTTTTTGCCATATGGCGATCTCAAGGAAAGTCCCTCCTGGCATCACGTCGATACCGGCCGAAGTGATCGTTTTGTTTTTTTCTTTGAGAAAATCTTTGTCATAAAAAGCCGAAGTCCCGAATGTCAGCTTAATGATGTCGATATATTCCGACGCAGATCGGATCAAATCCTCTAGACGATGAATCCCCATCCCTTTGTCAATCACCATCGTCAATCCAACCGATCGGGGCTTGGTCGACCTATCAGCCACGGGAATTTCTACAGTTCCTTCCCACGCATTATTCATCTCAGTCTCCTTTTTATGAATATGTTAAGTCAAAAGGTCGCCCCAACAGTCCTTAGGATTGGATAGAATCGAAAGGATTTGCCTGATCGAAGGATGTTTGACACATTTATTAACGGTCTCCAGTCTGCTTCGAGCCAGATCTATATCATCCAGTCCCAGAACGGCAATTTGATCGTACAGGATCGTAGTTTCGACGATTTTCTGTGAAATATTATCGAACAAGAATTTGCTGGATTTATCCAGATCACCGACTGTGTTCTGGATAAATCCTTGCCGTCCCTCCTCGATATGAGGAAGAAGGATATGCACATCGCCAGGATCTATTAGGCTTAGGAAATCAACGGCAAAAGAGGACAGGTCAAGAGCGATTTTTTCTTGCCAGAGATTATCTTGAGCCGGAATTTTTTGATCGGGGAGGAATTGAGGAAAATCTTGGATGAGCGTTCCGAACCGGACATTATCGACCACAGAACCCTTGAACCACTCGATATGGTTGGCCTTGATTCGAAAATGAACTGTTTCCGTGGAGAAAAGCCTGAGTCCCCTTGTTAATCCGCTGAGCAGATATACTGTTTTTCCGCTTCCTGCGCCACCGATTACGAGATAGAGCGAATGATCCTTCGGATTAAAAAGTGCACACGCATGAAAACTATAGATCGTATGGTGTTTCTCGAGCAGATACAGAACAAAACGGTACAGAAAGCCCTGATTTCCCCAAAAGGAAAACCTGGGATCTGAGGCTGTGCGATCGAGCTCCTCGAATGGACCTGAAAAAATAAATTTCTCCCCATGTCTTTCATAGTGAGGGGGAGTCCGAGAATCGAGGATCTGAATGTAGCCGTCAAGATCGTCCGAGAATGGAATTCGATCCACACTATGGAAATCTGTGAGGAGTGATTTGACCTCGATGTCGAACGAGGAGGGAGGAAGAAGTTCCTTTCTGTTGGTCTCGATTCCAACTGTCGCTTCAACTATCTTTATCGCTGTTTTGAACACGTCTTTCTTTCCATCAAGGGCCTTTATCATACTCGATCTCTGTCGCTACGTAAACCTTGAGCGGAAGCACATGTTCCTTTCATTTGGTGGCGAGATGGACAGCGGCAATCTGTAAGAATGCCGAACGATGCTTCGCCCTTGAAAATCCTGCTTTGAGGATCAGAGAGGAGAATTCTTCAGGAGGATAGAATCGCGGAACAGTATAGGCAAGATAACCATATCCCGCTTTCGAACCTGACAGGAGGGAGCCTACAGGCTGGACAATTTTTCGGATGTAAAAATGAAAGAGATTCCGAAGAAGTCTGGAACGGGGTTGGCTGGTCTCGAGGTTAAGAAATTCTCCTCCGGGTTTGAGAATACGGTAGAACTCTTTGAGATGAACCAGCAATTCACCGCGATTCAGGTTCAAGTTGCGTATGGAGAATGAGATGGTCACAAGGTCGAATGTTTCATCGGGAAAGGGAAGATGGGCCACATCGGCAATAGCGAAATTGACAGGATGCTTGTAATTTTTTCTTTTGGCTTTTGACAACATGGGAAAACTAAAATCCACTGAAAACAGCTTCGTTGAACCGTATGCTCTCCGGGAGAGGTTGCGGGTCATCTCTCCTGTTCCGCTGCACACATCCAACCAGCTCTGTCCTTCCAGAGGTGTAATTTCACGAAGGGCTCTATTCCTCCAAAATATGTCCAGACCGAAGGTAAGGATGTGATTGATAGCCTCGTAAGTATCGGCCACTTCTGTGTATATTTTCTGGACGCCTTTTCTCATGATCTTTCAGCCCATACTAAGAAATAAAATCAAAATGTTCAACCTCAATATATTGAATGGACCAAAAATAATGAATTTGTTACTATTATGCGTTCCATACATTTTATATGTAGTGGGGAATGCATAGATACATGTTTTTTCTGAAAGGAGGACCATGAAACCCATTAAGACGTTTTCAATCGTTGTTTTATCCATCGCTGTTCTTATAGCCTGTCTGTCCTTTGCCGAATTCACTCCAACGTACGCCATCGTAGGCTGCACGATTTTTTCAGGGAAAGGCGCTGAGGTCGATAAAGGGGTGATAATAATCCGGGACGGATTGATTGACGCAATAGGTCCAACAGAGAGTATTTCTATTCCCGAAGAGGCGGAAATTATCGAGGCTGCAGGGTTGTACGCATATCCAGGCTTGATCGATGCGCATTCGAAACTCATGCTCGTCACGCCTAAACCAGCGCGAACGCAAAGGGAAAATTCCGCAGCAGGAATGCGAGATATCCCAGGATGGCAAACAGCGGATTTTATGGCTTACGAACATCTTGTACCGAAAAAGAATATCTTGGAGGGATTGAGAAAAATTGGAATCACGACCATCTGTGTAGCACCGGAAAAAAATATTTTTGCCGGACAGAGTGTGATCCTCAATTTGAATAGCGATAATAAAAATCAAATGGTTCTGGAAAATCCCTTCGGTCTTCATATCAATTTTGTCACATCCAGGGGCGAATATCCCTCAAGCCTGATGGGTACCATGTCTGTTTTGCGCCAGACTATTTTCGATGTGGAGCACTACGATCTCCACACAAGCCAATATGCCAAGTCCCCTCTGGGACTGAAAAGGCCAGAATTCAATCCTTTCCTCGAAATTCTAATTCCCTATGTGATCCATAAAAAGCCGATCGTGTTCAACTGTGCGAATCTCGAAGATATTAAAAGAGCAAGCCGTCTCGCCGACGAATTCAAGCTCAACGCCTATATCAGCGGGGCGAATGAAGCCTGGAGAGTGGCCGGACGATTAAAAAGGGCGAAGAGGCCGCTCTTCATCTCATTGAAATTCACGCCGCCCTTCACGAGTAAATTCATCAATCAAGGTGAGGACTTAAAGAAAAAAGCCGAAGAAGAGATCTATCCGGCAAATGCATTCAACCTCTATCGGGAGGGGATCGCATTTGCGTTGACATCGAACGGACTCTCCAAGCCTAATGATATATTGAAGAATGCTCAACAAGCGATCAAAGCGGGATTACCAAAAGACGAAGCGCTCAAAGCCATGACGATCTATCCAGCCGAAGCACTGGGCATCGATAAAATACTGGGCAGCTTGGAGAAAGGAAAGATTGCTAACATCGTTTTGACATCTGGCGAGATATTCGGCGAAAAAACTCGAGGGCGGAGAGTTTTCGTAG
>JASFEP010000232.1:0-7138 GCA_050124775.1 Candidatus Aminicenantota bacterium | reverse complement strand
TGTTAACAGCGCTCATTTTTCTGGAGAATGCTGTGGTCGAAAAGGGCACACTCATCATCATTCCCCAGTTCAATAATAGCGGAAGCCGGGGCACTCGTCCGGGAGATGGTTATCCACTCTACTTCGAGATTGCGACCGAATGGGGGGCGAAAAAATTCAGAATGGGAAATCGTGATGCGCACCCCCTTGACCAATGGCCGGACCCGGATGTCTACATTCACTATCCCGATAGACAGCTATTGTCTTATCTCGACATCAGAAATACCAACAGGACCTGGCCGGGACGTCCCGATGGCGCATTGATGGAACAGGTGACCTTTGCAGCCATGGAAATTTGCAGGAATGAAAAGATAGACCTAGCTCTGGATGTTCACGGGGCAGAGACTATGTTCCCTGTAACCAACTGTATCGTAGCACCCCAGAAATCTGTAAGGATCGCAACCATGGCGACCCTTGTTGTAAAGGCGAGTGAAGGATTCGACAACCATGTCGAGCCATCCCCTCAGGGATTCAGGGGGCTGTCTCACAGGGAGATCGGAGATTATTCAGATACATTGCCGTTTCTATTAGAAGCCCCGATCCCATTCCTCGACCAGCCCACCGGGCCAAAAACAGAGAAGCTTCTGCTCGATGGCAAGGACCCGTTTTTGTTGAGTCTTGCAAAGCAGCAAAAACTTTTTGTTCCCTATGACGAGACGGGATGGCCGATGGAAAAGCGTGTGGGTCAGCACTGTTCGGTCATCCAAGAGATCGCCAACCAGTTCTCGCGAAAGAACACAAACAGAGCCATCGTTATCAAGAACGTACCAAGGTATTCGGATGTTGTGGCGAACGGTGTGGGTTTTTACTACCACGATCCCGATAAATGGGACAAAGACAAAATTTACCTCAACTAAAAAAAGGGGACAGGCTACTTTTTATAGGGGAAATTAAAAAAGTAGCCTGTCCCCTTTTCGTCCTCTTATTTATTCCTTCGCTTTTGTTTCCTCTTCCAAGCCATAAATATACTCTAAAAGGAGCATAACACTTTCTGCAGGGGTGTCCACAAATTCCAATCCCATTTCGAACACATCGTCATCGTATAGCCGACTTACCCATCTGACTCTTGCAGTTGCCTCGACCAATTTCCTTATCTTCGCCAGAGTCAGTTCGATCTTTAGCAATGTATCTATCGGTAGCATTTTATCTGTTACGATTTTCACACCACCTGAGGAGATATCTTTTGTTAATGCGTATACAACATTCTTCTCATGCTGATATTTTTCTTCAGGAAGAAGCTTAATGGCGACTTTAATCTCGTCCTTAATCCGCTTTTCTTTCCTTTTTTCACTCATCCTAAAGACTCCTTCTTATGCTTCCCAGATAAAAATTTACTATTTTTGACTGATCTCACTCATTTGAATTTAATTTCTCTAAAATTTTATCGCAATTAAAATATATATTCAAAACGTTTAGATATCAAGTTATCGAATAAATTTGATGGATTTTCCAAAAAGAGGGACAGGCTACTTTTTTAATTACCTCTGTAAAAAGTAGCCTGTCCCCAATTGCAAATGCTTGACAAGCAAGGCTAAATCCGTTATAAGTCAGATACTTAATCCCGAGGAGGTGAATGTTATTGGCGTTTATCGTTGTTGAAGAAGGCGAATCTATTGAAGGCGCACTGCGGAGATTTAAAAGAAAAGTCCAACAAGAAGCGATCATCAAAGAGATTAAAAAACACTCTGTTTACTACAAACCAGGCGAGCGACGACGGATGAAGGATGCTCAGGCCCGCAAACGTATGCGGAGGCGCCTGAGAAGAGAAAGAGAATTCGAGTATTATTGATAACTCCTCTCCTCCCCGATTAAAATTTACTTTTAATTCGTCTGTAGAGTGGATTATTTTTCCGAGCAGAAAGGATGGCGGTTTCCTCAATCCAGGCAACTAAAAAACCCCCCTGGCTTAAGGTCAAGCTTCCTACTCATGAGAACTACTTTTTTGTGTCGCGACTTCTGAAAAAACACGACCTTCACACAATCTGTCAGAGTGCCAAGTGCCCAAACGTATCCGAATGTTGGGCCCACAAAACAGCCACCTTCCTCATCCTGGGAGACACGTGTACAAGAGCGTGTGCTTTTTGTGCGGTTATGAAGGGCTTGCCATCACCTCCCTCATCGGATGAACCCGAAAGGGTCAGCCAGGCCATCGAGGATCTAGGCCTTCATTACGTCGTAATCACCTCTGTTACACGGGATGATCTTCCCGACGGTGGAGCGTCCCAATTCGCAGCCACCTTGAAGACCATCAAGTCAAAGAATTCCAGCATCAGAGCAGAGGTTCTTATTCCTGATTTCAACGGCGACGAACGGGCATTGCATACTGTTATCGTAGCAGGCCCGGATGTTCTCAACCATAACATCGAAGTTCCTGAAGCCATCTATCCTCTAATCAACCGCCCCCTTTCAAATTACAGGCGTTCGCTCAAAATCCTCGAAAGGGCGAAAACGATGGGTGCGACGACAAAATCCGGCCTCATGATCGGATTGGGTGAAGACAAACGGGATATCTTTCAGACGTTTTCAGACCTAAAATCCGTGTCCTGCGATCTTTTAACCATCGGACAATACCTCCAGCCATCAAGATCCAATCCCCCCACTCAAAGATATTACACTCCTGAGGAATTTGAAGAGTTGAAAGATAACGCACTGAAATACGGTTTTTCTGAGGTAGAATCCGGCCCACTCGTGAGAAGTTCCTACGGAGCCCACAGAATGTATAAAAAATTAAAGAGGACATGCTGAGATAAAATGAAGTATTTCATATTCACAGATATACACGGTAACCTAGAGGCCTATCATGCGGTATTAAAGTTTGCACAACGGAGAAAGATCGATCAATACTTATTTCTCGGCGATATGGTCGGCTACGGCGCCTCGCCGAACGAAGTCATTCAAAAAATTCAGCTGCTCAAGCCCATCTCCATTATCAGAGGAAACCATGACAAAGCTGTCTGTGAGATCGACAATGTTAAAACATTCAATCCTATCGCTGCCTCCGCCATCCACTGGACCCAGAGGAATCTCAAAAAAAGCAACCTGAATTACCTCAAACGGCTCAAACAAGGTCCCCTAACCGTAAACAAGGAAATCACTATCTGTCACGGCGCTCCTTTCGACGAGGACCACTATATATTCGGCGAATTCGATGCGGCAGAAGCTTTCCTGCACATCAAAACACAGATATGCTTTTTCGGTCACACTCATTTCCCCTTTCTTTACACAGAAAAGGATCATTTTGTGGAGGGAACATTCATAACCGGAAATTCGAGTGAGATCAAGATTGAAAAAGATGTCAGATATCTGATCAATCCCGGCTCGGTTGGCCAGCCACGGGATAGGAACACTCGAGCCTCCTGTGCCATCTACGACAGCAAACAAAAGAAGATCAAATTCTACAGGATCGAATACAACATCGAAGAGGCCCAGAAAAAGATCCTCGAAGCCGACCTTCCCTCCGCGCTGGCGGAAAGGCTAGGGCTGGGTATATAAAATAAAAACACACCCAAGCCCGCAAATCATCCTTCCTCAATCCGAATGATTCAGATTATACCTTCGGATTAGCGTAACAATACAGACAGCTGTGCGGACAGAACTGTGTGTAGCTCCCAATATCCACAGACTCGGTGCAGAGACACTCTTTACGCTGCGTTCGGTCTTTTTTGGTCGAGACTATCGCCTGATCCGGATGGAGCTTTTTCAGCAGGATCCCATCGATGCAGGAGGAAGGGGGAATACCTGAGGCATCGCTCAAAGTTGCCTGACAGCAGAGGTGAAGATCGAGCTCATAACTCTTTGCAATTTGGCGCAGTTGCTTTGCGTCTTCCACTTTTTTTTCGAAGGGCGGATCTCTATAAACAAATCCCTTCTTCACCGCTCGCCTTTTCGCTTTGTTATACCACTGTGCGAAACTGATGTGAATATCCTTTATTCCTTTATGTTGTAGGATCGGGGCAAGTTTTTCAAAGAATTGCAAATTTGTCTTCTCCGTGGTGTCCTCTCGCCAGTAGATGACCGGATCGAACCGAACAGATACTCTTTTGGGATTCCCCACAATTTCGATCAAGCTTTCTAGCTGTGAAAGGGCGAATACCGGTTCGGGCACGCCCTGTTCGACAAAGCTTCCTCCCAGCCCTGTTATCGTGAAGTGGAGGTAAAGCTGGTCATATTTATGAAATTCATCTCTGAGACCAAAGCCATTATCGATGAAGTTGCCAAAATTTTTCGACCACAGGACTACCGTGTGCACATTCTGGGGATTCAGATCCACTGTGTAGGTATGTCCCGAAGGACCGAAAACTTTCGCCTCCTCCGATTTTATGACCGATGCAAGCCATTCGGGGAAAAAGGCCACCAAATCAGTCCTGCGCGAGGCGCTAATAATCTTTTTCCTAGCAACTTGACACATGCTGTCTCAGAAATTAGTATTTTAGCTGATTACTCATAGGTCAAGCAATGGCAGTCCTCAGAGCGGAGAACCTTAAAAAGAGTTACGGACACCGTTTTGTCGTCAAGGGGATCGATATTGAGGTCAACACCGCTGAGATCATCGCCCTGTTGGGACGGAACGGCGCGGGAAAAACGACAACATTTCAGATGATGGTGGGACTTATCAAGCCCGACAGCGGGTCCATATATCTAGACTCCACAGACATTTCAAAGCACACCAGCAACCAACGCGCGGACGAAGGGATCACCTATCTTCCCCAAGAAAATTCCGTTTTTCTCAAAACAACCGTGGAAAAGAACCTCAGGATGATCCTCGAACTTAAAAAATACGAAAAAGATGAAGTTGACACAATAACGGACCAGCTTCTTAAAGAGCTGGGGCTCCATTCGCTAAGAAGGCAGCCGGCTTTCAGTCTATCCGGAGGTGAAAGACGCCGCCTCGAGATCTGCCGAGCCCTTGTCCTGGATCCTAAATTCCTCCTGCTGGATGAACCTTTTACAGGCATCGATCCATTGACGATTGTGGAGATTCAGAAAATTCTTCTGAGACTGAAAAAGAAAGGAATCGGAATCATCCTCTCCGACCACAATGTCCGCGACACGCTAAAAATAACCGATAAGGGCTACATTATAGACCACGGAGAAATCTTGATCAAAGGTAATCCCCAACAGATCGCTTCCGATGAAAAGGCCAAGGAAAAATTTCTCGGGGAAGATTTCAAACTCGGGGACGAGGTCGCAGACTACGACTCTTCGGAGAAGAGGTGATCACCCAAAGTCTCTCCCAGGAAAAAAAGAAACAGAAAGAAATAGATAACCAACAGGATCAATAGAAACACAAGAGTCTGTACTGTTGCGGTCGTGAGCATCTGAAAGAATCCGATTCCTACAACGCGAGACGCAAGCCATATGGCAACCAACCAAACGCCAACAATAATGAGCACATCAAAGACCCTGGATTTGACCCATGGAGAAAATTGTATGTCCGGCTTTTTAAGGCGGCGCTTTTTTTCCCTCGGAGATGTGGATTCGAACAAACCCTGACCGAAAGGAAGATTCTGCTGATCCAATCCCTCCGGTAATCCCATTCCCGTATCTGCACCGCGGACCGCTTCCTCTTCTATAGCTTTCTCTTCCTCAAAGAGAAACTCTTTATCAGGTTCTACAGACTCTTCATCGATCGGTTCCTCCACTCTTTCCTCTTCGAAAGACTCCTCGAAGTCAGGGAGGTCTTTACCATCTTCGACCTTAAGGCTCTCCTCATGTTCGATAGGGGCTTCGCCGATCTCTTCATCCTCATCGAAAGTAGCCTCTGCCGTCGTTCCCTCCCTCATACTCTGTGCCCAGGGTGGCAATTCTCCTGTTTCCTCATAGTATTTCTTCGTCTTCTCGCGTTCTTCTTTCAGGGAATTGAGGAACTTTTCTATTTCTTCCTTTTCTTTCTCGGCAGGATCTACCATTCCCTCCAGGTCTGCAGTCCTGAAATCAGCAGACTCATCCGGGGACTTTTCTTCTTCAACTCCCTCTTCTGCGTCATACTCAACTTTCTGTGCGAGATCCTCCCTCGGTTCCAAGCCCTCCTCACTCGGAGTCTCTACAGGAGTTTCTTCCTGCATGTATGCGGGCAATTCTTCTTTTTCTTTCTGTGTTATTTCCTCATCATCAAGTTTACCTTCAGGATCGGGCTTGAGTTCAGTCTCCGGCTCTGTTTGCTGCTCGATCTCAGCATCTAATTCAGGCTCTTGTTCGGCCTCAGCTTTAACCTCTGGTTCCGAGATCTCATCCTGCGCAGTTTCAGAATCTGTCTCGGCCACATCATCTTTTTCTTCTTCGCTGACTTCCTCAGCTTTTATCTTCCCCCTTTTCCCCTTTGTCGCGCGACTTCTGCCCTTGACCAGATCATTCTTATCCTGGGGATTCTCTTCCCCTTCATTCACATCGATGATCTTTTCACCTGGGATCTCTTCTTCGACAAACTCATCCTCAGGAAATATGAGTTGAGTCCCACAATTCGAACAGTATTCCGATCCCTCATCGATGATTGCTTTACAATACGGGCATCGTCTAATTGCCATGATTTATTTATAATTGGAAACTCGAATAATGTCAATCAAACTTCAGTCTTTTGTGTGGGTTCAATTCCCCATAAGTCCGATCTAGAGTCACCTCCCCGAGCTTACCGATGGAGCAATATATCCTAAATCGGATTATGCCTTTTTTTGCGTAAGGCTCATCCTTCGAAAAGACTGGGAAATTTTTAGAGATTATTTTGAGGCTTTTTCCTCAATTGCCTTTAAATCCGGACGAAACACCAGCCAAACAAGCAGGCTTGTCGGCCAATTCAAGAAAAAGACCATAAGTACCACCAACCAACCGGATTTCCCACGCTTTTCTGCGTCTTTGTAAACCCAGATAAGACTCCAGATCAGCAGCCCAAACACAACGATAATGAAAGGGATTATGAAAAAGATCCAGACAAGAGTCTCCATTTTTGTCTCCTTTGATTCTATGGCTTCTTAATCTCGAAATATCTCTTTAATCTATATAAATTTACGCACAGAAAATCAATTTTATTCAAAAATTCCATAATCACCACTAATAGTAATTAGAAAGGTCGGACTGATCTTCTCCCCAGCACTCCCCATTGACA
>JASFEP010000231.1:0-7158 GCA_050124775.1 Candidatus Aminicenantota bacterium | reverse complement strand
GTCCAGGTCGAGAACTACGAAGACCAGCTCAAAACACTCATTAATCTTGAAGAAGAACAAGAGGATATATCCGGAAAGCTCATCCCCACCGATAGGCCCACGTATGCAGAGTACAAGATAACCGTTGACGAAGCCCTGCGTATCGGCATGGAAAACCGGCCGGACTTGAGAGAACTGAAATGGGACCTCGAGAACAAGAATATCGAGGTCGGCTATACCAAGAACCAACTGTTACCCGACCTGTCTTTGGTTGCTTCCTACTGGAGTCCTGCCGTTTCAGGAACCCGAATCTTTTATGAAGACGATAATCCTCTTTCCGAGAATGTCATCGGGACTGCGCCTGGGAATGCTTCAGAAGCTCTCAAAGATGCGCTGGGATTCAAGTACAACAATTGGTATGTGGGATTAACACTGACCGTGCCGATGAATACCTTATTCTCGCGGGCTGAACATGCCCAGGCGCGGGTCAATCAGGAAAAGGCCCAGCTGACTTTGAAGAATGCAGAGCAACAAGTGTTTCTCGAAATCAGGAATGCCGTCCGTCTCGTCCAGACAAACTTCAAACGGATCGCAGCCTACCGTGTGGCCAGAGAGCTTGCCGAAAAAAAATTGGAAGCAGAGGATAAAAAGCTGCAAGTCGGCTTGACGACAAACTACATCGTCCTCCAGCACCAGCGGGATCTCGCAACGGCTCGCAGCAATGAATTACGTGCTATTGCCGAGTACATCCTTGCACAGGCCGCATTGGAGAAAGCTATGGGTGTTTCCCTGGAAAACAAGAACATTCGCTTCCGTCAGTTCACTCCCAGCGACAGGTGATTCCCTTACGGCTAGGCTCGACATTTGGTCCTTCGATCCTGTCAGCTTAAAGACATTTCCTTAAGTCTTTCGATACATCGGGATTCTCTACATTACATATTATTCCCGTAGACCCATTATTGTGATCGACTGTTTTTTGGGAGAACACACAACCTGTCTTCAATTCCAAACAAGGTCGAGCTCAATTTTGCATAAAAGGTGATAGAGGAATATAATGAGAGGAAATTTTTTAAAGAGGAGAGAAATGACAATAAAGAGGTGTTTTGTGGAGGACATTCCGAGGAGAAAATTCATCCAGATGAGCCTTAAGGGCGGAGTGGCTCTGGCTGCGACTCCAGTACTGATGAGTCAGCTCCTGTCCTGCAGGGGAGCGGAACAGGCCCAGGTTGATGTATCGATTGACAAGCAATTGCTGAACAGGACGGTTCGAAAGGCTCTGGAGAATGGGGGAGAATTTGCCGATGTCTATGTGGAGAATAGGATCTCCCGCCGGATCCTCATGGAAGAGTCTAAGTTCAAGAGCGCTGTGTTTGGTATCGACCAGGGAGCAGGAGTGAGGGTTATATCTGGCGAAAAGACAGGATTTGCATACACAGATGTTATCAACGAGGAAAACCTTTTGCGAGCCGCAGAGGTCGCATCCTATGTAGCGAAAGGATCAGAAGCTGTGTCCCCGGTGGATGTTCACGAGGCGGAAAGAGAGTCTTATGTTACAGTCGAGATCCCTCTACAGGATATCGCCGATGAAAAACGGTTGGAAATGATGCAAAGGGCAAACCAAGCCGCCCTCGATTATGACCCTAAAATCAAGATGGCTTCCATCAGCTATTATGATGAAGTGAGAGGACGTACGATCGCGAACAGCGAAGGTCTTCTCTTGAGCGATGTCCTTCCTTTGCTCTTTTTTATCGTACAGACCCTGGGTGTGGGAAACAACACACGTCATATGGGCCGAGAGAGGCTGAGCCGTCATTCGGGTTTCGAGATGTTCGTTGAAGTGACTCCTGAGGAAGTGGCACAAAGATGCGCTCGGGAATCCGTGGCCATGCTCGAGGCCAAGGATGCCCCTGCCGGGATCATGGATGTCGTCATGCAGAATGGATGGGGCGGCGTCCTTGTTCATGAGGCTGTAGGGCACCCCCTCGAGGCTGACAATATCGCAAAAAAAGTCGGTGCATTCACCGGTAAGCTCGGCCAAAAAGTGGCCAGCGATGTGTTTACCATGGTCGATGACGGAAGTCTGCCCAACATGAGAGGGACGACGAGTTTTGATGATGAAGGAACACAGATGAAGAGGAATGTTTTGATCAAAGACGGCGTTCTTCAGAAATATATGAGCGACATTCTTTCGGCCAAGCAGATCGACCAGGAGCGAACCGGCAACGGAAGACGCGAGAGCTTCCGGCACATTCCGATTCCCCGGATGACCAATACCTTTATCGATCGGGGGAAGGATAATCCGGAAGACATCCTTGCTTCCACAAAAGAGGGGTTGTATGTCCAGAGTTTGAGCGGAGGGAGTGTGAATCCCATCACTGGAGTGTTTAACTTCACATGCCGTGAGGCGTATTTAATCGAGAACGGAAAAAAGACGACTCCTGTCAAGGGCGCAACTCTCATCGGCAATTGTCTGGATATCATTGCGAACACGGACGCTGTCGGAGATGATTTGGCGTTTGGACCTGGTATTTGCGGCAAGGGGCAGATGTGCGAGGTCTCTGCGGGCCAGCCGACAGTTAGGATCCGCGGGATAAATGTCGGCGGTAGCAGAGCGAGAAGAGGATAGGAGGGAATGAGACATGGATCACAAAGATTTAGCAGAACAACTCGTTAAAAAATGTCAGGCAAAAGGAGTCGATGAGGCGGAGGTCCTCATCCAGACAGGAAAAAACCTAAGCCTGGAAATCCGCAACGGCGAGATCGAGACTGCTGAAGAGGCATCCTCACAAGGTGTGGGTTTTCGTGTGTTCATCGAAAACAAAATGGCCTTTTCCAGTTGTAATAATTTTTCAGAGGCCGCCCTCGACAATGCCATTTCCAGTGCTATCGCATTCGCAAAAAATCTTACGTCCGATGTCAACAATGTGTTGCCTGATGATCGGGGAATTACACACATAGAGGGGCTTTACGACCCCAATCTCGCTCAGGTACCTATGGATAAAAAGATCGAGATGGCCAAAACCGTAGAGACTTTAGCGATGAAGGATTCGCGGATCACGAAGAGCGCGGGTGCTGGATACGGAGAAGGAGAGAGTGAGATTTTCATTGCCAACTCCAATGGATTGTCGAAGTCCAAGAAGACTTCCTCGGTTGGCTTTGGTGTTTCTGTGGTTGCAGAAAAAGGAGAGCAAAAATCCTCAGGCGGTGAATACTGTACACGACGCTATTTTGCCGATTTAAAACCGGCAGAAGAGATCGCTGAGAAGGCAGCTAAAGATGCCTATGAGATGCTTGATCCCCAGATGGTCAAGACCCAGAGAGCTCCGGTGATTTTTGATCCTGACGTGGCGAGAGCTATCCTGGGTGGAATACTGGCCGCTATCAACGGGGAGCGGGTTCTCCAGGGAGCGAGTTTTTTAAGAGAAAGCCTGGATAAAAAAATCTCTTCAGAATTGATGTCGCTTATTGATGATGGGACTCGGCCCAAAGGGATGGGGAGCACGCCATTTGATGGTGAGGGCGTGCCCACGCAAAAGAGAGTCATTGTCGATAAAGGGATTCTGAAAGGTTTTATGTACAACACTATTGTTGCCAAGAGGGCTGGAGTTCAAAGCACAGGGAATGCCTCTCGAGGAGGATACAGGGGCCTTCCGGAAATCGGGCCTCACAATTTTTATATGGAGGCCGGAGACAACTCTCCCGGAGAGATTATCCGATCGACGAAAAAAGGCCTCTTTCTGAAGGGAGTTACCGGGTATGGTATCAATCCTGTCAATGGAAATTTTAGCGGCGGTGCCTCCGGTTTTTGGATCGAAAACGGCAAAATCGTCTTTCCTGTAAAGGGGCTGACGATCGCAGGGACCGCAGATGAGATTTTGAATGGCATCGATATGGTGGCTAATGATCTTGATCTCGACCGGAGGATGACCGCACCGACATTTCGTGTTCAACTCATGCAGATTGGTGGGAAATAATTTAGTGCGAAAGAATCAGAGATAATATTTTCCTTTTTGTGCCTCTCGGACTCATACAGTCCTCGACGCCTTTCTTCGGCGGGGCCCTGGCCGGTGGTTTGCGAAGGCTGGCATAGGTTGGACCGGAATCATCCCCTGTATTGCTCGGCTCACTTTATCTGATCCATGCCGATTGTGTTCAAATGTCCTCTAAAAGGTACAGGGCTAGCAAGGGGATCTAGTCTGAACGGGCGGGTCGTTTTGGCACACTTTTTGCTTGAGTCAATCCGTTAGGAGTCGAAGATGAATAAACAGATCCAATTCAATCTAAGTGCCATCATATGTTCCCTTTCAGTGGTATGGGTAATGACATCTTGTTCGGCCATACCGCAAAAAAGGTATGAATTGGACGCCAGCAGCAGAGAATTTCTCTCAAAAGTCCGGTACACGATCACGAAACAAGAAAAGGACATTTTCCTCTCGACTCCTCCCGAGAAAAGGCAGGAGTTCGTGGATGAATTCTGGAAAAAGCGTGATCCCGACGCTTCGACGGAGATCAATGAGTTCAAAGAGGAGTACTTTCGCAGACTCGAAATTTCGAATGTGCTCTTTAAAGAGGGGACCACTCCTGGATGGCTGCAGGATAGAGGACGTATCTACATTGTCCTGGGCCCCCCGGATAATCGTTTGGTCAATCCGGGTTTTAGAGATTTTCACTATGAGAACTGGTATTATGAACCCAACTATGTCATCGTTTTCGAAGATCGGGATTTGAACGGAGAATACCGGATCACTCAAGAGGGGGAGTTTACGCTGATGAATATTCTCAATGACCCGCGACAATCATGGAGGGTGACCAAGTTGGCCGATAGAAGGGTAGTCTTTGCTTTTGAGATGAAGATTCTGGAGGAAGGCGAGGGCTTCCAGATGATTCAAATGAAAATACCGTACAATAATATCTGGATGAGTGATGAAGGAGATAAGCTGGAGACCACTCTCACCGTCACGGCTGAGATCGATGATGTGGCGACCGAGGAAAGGGTATGGAGCACTCAACAGAACTTCGTACTTTCCTTGACAGAAGCGGAACTCGAGAGCATGGTAGGAGAGTCCTATTCTTTGGAGATTCCTCTCAATCTTCGGGAAGGGAGCTATGCTCTGACTGTTCTGCTCGAGAATTCGACGGGTGATGAAGCGGTGCGGAGGCACATGACTTTCAAAATCTAAATTGAGAGGGAAACGTGCCGAAATCTGTGATGAATGACGTACCCAGTGATCCGATCGGTGGTTCGGAAACACGCTCAGTTTCCACAGCGAGGTAAATTCGCTCGGTTCCCGCTTTCTTTGCACCTCTTTAAGGGAGATGTGCCAGCCCCAGCTCTTCTCACGGTTTTCTCCACCACACAATCGGATCGCTCATCTGTGCGATGAGTATTCC
The DNA here is from genome assembly GCA_050124775.1 of Candidatus Aminicenantota bacterium. GTDB lineage: Bacteria > Acidobacteriota > Aminicenantia > Aminicenantales > Aminicenantaceae > WTAW01. The sequence continues at coordinate 1,788 of JASFEP010000231.1, read as the reverse complement.
ATTATTCGCGGATTTAGGGATGCTTCTGCAATTTCATTGAAATTTGAGGGCCTTGTGAATATCATAGAAGGGTTATGAAGGTATTCATCACTGGGGGTACAGGTTTTATAGGCAAAAAGCTGACCGATTATCTTATTCAAAGAGGGTATTCGGTTTATATCCTTACGAGAAATCCGGGAAAAAAAAGTTTGTTTCAGCAGTCTGTTTCGGTTGTCGAAGGCGATCCAACCCAGATGGGACCGTGGCAAGATGTTTTAAAGGAGTGTGATGCCGTTTTCAATCTGGCAGGATCCTCCATTTTCGGGCGTTGGTCACAGGCGAATAAAAAGAAGATTCTGGAAAGCCGCATATTGACCACCCGGAATATCGTTAATACTCTGAGTCAAAAAAACCCAAGCGATGTCCACCTCCTCAATGCTTCTGCTATCGGGTATTATGGATATCATCAGGATGAGATTCTGGATGAAAACGCACCGCCAGGTACGGATTTCCTGGCCTCTGTGGCTGAAAAGTGGGAAGCCGAGGCTATAAAGGCCGAAGCATTCGGTGCCCGTGTGGTTCTCTGCCGGTTTGGTATTGTTTTGGGTCGGAGGGGCGGGGCTTTAGAGAAACTGCTCCCAGTTTTTAAATACGGCTTAGGCAGCAGGCTCGGCAGAGGAGCGCAATGGTTTTCCTGGATTCATGAACAGGACCTGGCAAACATCCTGTTGCATGTCCTTTCTCATGAAGACTACATGGGGCCGGTGAACTGTACGTCCCCCAATCCCGTCCGGAATAGGGAAATGACCGATATCCTGGGTTCGGTTTTGAATAGACCGACGGTATTGCCCCCAATCCCTGGCTTTATTCTGAAGGTGACACTGGGAGAATTCGCAGAGAACCTTATAAAAGGGCAGAGGGTCGTACCTGCCAAACTTAACGCAAAGGATTTCCGATTCCTTTTTCCCGATATCCGAAAGGCGCTCGAAAACTTGCTGCTTGAATAATCCTTCAATCTATACTAACCTGGACTATTCTTTAAAAATGCCGGTGCTGTTTTTTACAAAAGACATATGGATTTTTGACGTCGTTTTACCAATCTATCAAATTGGCATTTGTGTTTTCGTAATACTTTTTATAGATAAACGGCATTTTTACCATTCAGGCGAGCCGATCTCACCGTGTCTGCTTCGCTGCAAAGGAGTCGCGGTAGATAACTACAGCTACATCCTTTGCGCCTCGCATCTACGGCAAGCTCGACTCGTGAATAATCCAGGGTGACCTGAACCGTTCGTAAAAATGTTTTTTCTGTCTAAAAAAAACACCATCGTCCCGTATGATATTTTTTCCGGTAAATCACTGGGATGTTTCCGGAGAGGATTCATCCATTCGGAGAAAGGAGGAGGAATGAATAAGAGCAGAATTCATGCTGGTTTTTCTATTTTTCTGTTTCTCTATGGATTGTCTTTGTTGGCCGGGGGACAGAGCGCAGACCAGATCTCCCAGCTTTATGAGGAACTCAAATGGAGAAACATAGGTCCGGCTGTTATGGGGGGCCGGACGGTGGATATCGATGTCGTCGAAAGACAGCCTTGGATCATCTATGCCGCGATCGGCCCCAGCGGGGTTTGGAAGTCCGAAAATAACGGTATCACCTGGGCTCCGGCTTTCCACGAGGAGAGCTCTGTTTCTGTGGGTGATGTGACAGTCGCACAATCCCATCCGGATATCGTCTGGGTGGGTACAGGGGAGGCCACCTGCCGAAACAGTGTCACCATTGGAGATGGGGTATATAAATCGACCGATGGA
>JASFEP010000230.1:0-7158 GCA_050124775.1 Candidatus Aminicenantota bacterium | reverse complement strand
AAAAAATCCCTATCCTCAGCAGTCGAACTAATCCATATGCGGACCTCAGGATGTCCCGTTATTTCCACATCCTTATCCAGGATTTGTGTTGTGTATGTTAAGGCCTTCTTATCATTCGGGGTCATATCCGGATACAAGGACCAAGACTATCAGAGAAAAAATCACGCGAGCTAGCGATAAGAAGAAGCCCTTTTGTATGCGGGATCGTTTCATCGGCGCCCTCCTTTCCTGCATAAACATTTTGGATCACACCTTCTGTGTTCGAATAATCATATATAAAGGCTGCAGGAAAATCCAGCACACTTGGAGGGACAATCGACTATTTATAAGACAGCCGGGAGGATGTACTTTTCGAAGAGATCCCTGGGATAGCCGGCCTGGTTGCCGAAAATCTCGGCATTCAGAACCACCAATAAATCCATATCGGGGAAAACGAACATGTAATTGCCTCCGTATCCTGAAGCATAATAGGTTGGAATCGTCATCTCTTCGACTTGAAATTCCCTGGACCACCACTGGTAGCCGTACCATGAGGTGTTATTGGCTTTAAGATGTCTCCCTGTGGACTCTTTTATCCAATCTTCGTTGATGATTCGTTTTTCGTTCCACCGACCGTTCTGTAGGAGCAGCGATCCGATTTTAGCGAGGTCTCTCGGCCTCATGTAGATCCCGCCATCGGTATCGGTCGTCCCTTCCGGATAGATCTGAAACCAGGTATCGGTGATCCCAAGCGGCGCAAACAGATATTCGCGGGCGAATTCCTCGAAGCTTTTTCCGCTCGACTGGCTGACAATCGCGCCGAGCAAGGTCGACCAGCCGTTGGAATAGTTGAACTGTTCTCCGGGTCTGGAGACGACCGGTTTTTCGAGACAGAATTTGATAATATCATCCGTTTTCCACATACCGTTGACGTCTTCCGCCGCGTTCCATTGCAGGCCAGCAGTCATAGTCAGCAGATGTTTCACAAGAATCCTGTCCTTCCTGTCATTCCTCAAATTTTCATATTCCGGAAAGAAGTTATAAACAGGCTCATCGACATTCTTGATGAATCCTTTCTGAATGGCTATCCCCACGATGACGGAGAGGACGCTTTTCGTGGCCGAACCCAAATGATGGATCTTGTTTCTGAAGAGGCCTTCGATAAATCCGCTGTAGATCCTTCCTTCTCCTCGAAAATATTCCTCCAAAATGAGCTGGTTATTTCTAACGATGATGATGTCATGAATATCGCCGTAGCCACCCTCGAATATTCGATCGACCATCTCCGTTATCTTATCTGTGTCAAATCTTGCGTCGTCCAGATGTCCCACCTCCCAACCGTCACCGACATCCTCGGGAACTGTGTAACGGTATTTTTTTGGAGCTCCCCGCTGGATCGAAGCCTCGATATTATTCATCAGGGAGAGTGATTCAGGTTCTTCGACGCGTTGTGCGACCCGGGCACCTTCCTTAGTCAAGTGCATGATTTCCATTTTGTCTTCACTCAGCTTTCCTCGATAGGTCGACGTATTGCCGGCAAAATCGGGAAAGGTGCATGTCAATATGCCATCTTCGAAGGCGATATCCTTCAGATCGAACCAAATCTGACTGGAGGGCCTGGTATCATAGTACAGAGCCACCCATCCATTCTGCGGATTTTTATCGATCTTGATCAAGGCTTTCGACCCCAATTGCCAGACCCCGGTAATTTCATCCGAGGTCTCAGATACAGAGTTTGAGACGCAGGTCGCGCAGAAAAAGGGCATCGACAGCAAGACAAAAAGCCTGAAAAAATTTAAGACTCTCATAGTTTCTCCCCCTGCATATTTTTATTTTATCCAATCCCTCTTTAGAGGTGTCGAATCAAGAATCAGCAAATTATATGCCAAACTCATCGCCCGGACGTTTTGAATCTGTACAGACAAGATTTGTATCGTTTATTGACATCTTTTGTCCGCTCCCGAACAGAATTTTTAATTTTTCCATGAAGTAAGGAACGCCTCGCATTTTCCTTTTCTCGATTTTCTCCGCCATGGCTGATCGGTGGATTCGCCCGAGAACTTGAGTTTTTTACATCCCACATTTCATCAAGCGGGCGCCATAGCCAGCACTGAGGGGAATCGACCTGTCGTTGCTTTTCCTCCGTCCATTGTTTATAGTCTTGAAGGTAAGGACTTCACAACGTATCGAGCATAAAGGAGCTGTTCTTTTGAATACATCCAGATCATTCAAGGCGCCCCAAGTAGCCGTGGGGGCCATAGTCATCAAGGACGAAAAGATCCTGCTCGTCAAACGCAATAAGGCCCCTCACAAAGACCTTTGGGCCATTCCAGGCGGATCGCTAGAGCTCGGGGAAACGCTGCAGAAAGCCGCAGAGAGAGAGGTTAGAGAAGAGACGGGACTGACGATAAAGGCTGGAAAACCCGTTTATACATTTGACCTTATCGAGCGGGACAAAGACGGCCGCATCCGGTTCCACTACGTGATCGTGGACCTCGAAGCGGAATACATAAACGGGGAGCTTCGCCCGGCCGACGATGCCCGGGATGCCCGCTGGTTCGCTCGCAAGGACCTGAAGCGAATCGCCATGTCTGAAAGCACACGAAAACTTCTCCATAAAATTGGCTTCGCCCGCTCATCCTGAATAGAGGGGCCGTTTCCTAAAGGGTATTTTTTGGGGAACAAACCCTATAGTCCCGGTCAGGGAAGGTGATATCCAGGTCGCACTCAACTTCCCAAACACAGATACGTATATTATTATATTGAATAGAAACTAATGACGGATTGATTCGATTTCAGAGTGACATTTTCGCCCTTTCCGTGTGTTTCATCATGGGAAAGGTCGAAAAATGGATCGTACACTTTGGGAACAGAAACAATGGAAATCAACATCGAGGAATACTACACACGGTATGGCCCCATGGTTCTGCGGCGGTGCCGTCAGCTGCTCAGAGATGAAGAAAAAGCTCTGGATGCCATGCAGGAGGTATTCACAAAACTGATGATCAGCCAAAAACGTCTGAAAGGGAATTATCCATCCAGTCTGCTCTTTCGGATCTCCACCAACGTCTGTCTCAACATGATCCGGGACCACAAGCACCACCGATCGATCGACAGCGACAGCGAAGACATCATGATCCAACTGGGATCATACGACGAAGGAGAGGACAGGTTGGTCGTCAGGGACATGCTGGATCGTTTGTTCCGGAAGGAAAAACAGTCGACGAGAGAAATCGCCACATTGCATTTTGTGGATGGAATGACTCTCCAGGAGGTGGCGGACGAGGTCGGCCTTTCGCTCTCTGGTGTGCGCAAAAGGATCCGTGAACTGCGGACGCGCATCAAGATCAAAAAGGAGATCTACAATGAAAATTAAGCCTGTCAGAGAGTGGGAACTGGAACGGTATCTCCTGGGTGAATTGCACACCACACGAATGGACGAGATAAAAAAGATGCTGGAAACGGATCCAAAGCTCAGGGAGGAATTGGATTTTCTGAAAAGTTCCAGCGAAGAGATCCTCGCGCAATATCCTCCCGAAGTTGTCGTCCCCCGAATAAAATCACAACTCGCAGAAGAGGGTAGAGACAGAGCCGGGCATCCGGTCTTTCTCAAACGTCTTCTATATGCAACGCCAGCTCTTGCCGCTGTCTTAGTTGTTCTCTTCATCGTTTTTCAGGATCGCGGCATCCGTCCAGGGTTAGAGATGGAGGGTCTTCATGGAACCCGTATCAAAGGGACAGAAAAGATAGATACGTCCAAGCCCTACATTCTGATCCATCGCAAAGTCGACGACACTGTGGAATTGCTGGAGAGCGGAGACAGAGCCAGGGCCGGAGACCTGCTCCAGATCGCTTACGCATCTGTAGGGGCCAACTATGGAGTGATCCTTTCCATAGACGGGAGAGGAGTGGTCACTCTGCATTACCCCGAGTCTGAGGATAAAGATCCCCGCTTGGTTCAAGAGAAAAGGGCATTGCTGTCGAGCTCATATGAGCTCGATGATGCTCCGGATTTTGAAAGATTCTTTTTCATCACATCCGAATCGGAGATCGACGTTCAAGAGGTCCTGGATATTGCGGAAGCGTTGGCAAAAGATACAAAAACAGCGGAAACGGCAGAGCTCGGCCTGCCGAGCTCTATCAGTCAATATTCTCTCTTGATCAAAAAAGGAGAATAACCATGAAGGTGAGATACATAAGTTCGCTTGTTTTGTTCCTTTGTCTTATCAATGGAGGTGTTCTCCATTCTAATCAGACACAAGACGATCCACAACAGGACAAAGCCGTGATTAAGCGGTTTGTTCTGGCCGTGGGTGCGAATAACGGCGGCAAAGACCGTGTGATGCTTCAATATGCCGTCTCGGATGCGGAAGCCATCCTCGATGTATTCGGAGAACTGGGGGGGGTGGAAGAGGATGATATTCTTCTCCTCGAAGAACCCGATGTGCGGACACTTTACACCGAGATAGGGAAGCTCCAATCGCGGATCGAAGAATCCAAAAGCGAATACGGCCGTGTGGAATTCATCTTTTATTATTCCGGTCATTCAGATGATAAATATATCCTGCTGGGCAATGAAAAGGTCTCGTATGAAGACCTGAGAGATACGATCAACGGAATGGAAGCCGACGTTCGTATCGCCATTCTCGATTCCTGCGCTTCGGGCGCGTTCACCCGCATCAAGGGGGGAAAGAAGCGGCTCCCTTTCCTTTTGGATTCGGCCTATGATATGCGGGGTTTTGCGGTGATGACTTCGAGCTCTGCCAACGAAGCCTCCCAGGAATCCGACCTCATCCAGAGCTCTTTTTTCACCCATTACCTGATCTCCGGCATGCGTGGGGCCGCGGATCTGAGTCAGGACGGTCGGGTAACGATGAACGAGGCTTACCAGTTCGCCTTCAACGAGACACTGGCGCAAACGACAAAGACTGTAAGTGGACCTCAGCACCCATACACCGACATCCAGATGTCCGGCACGGGCGACGTGGTCATGACGGATGTACGAAGAGCATCGGTCATCCTCGTTCTCGGTGAGAATATTTTCGGTCAGTTGTTCATCCACGATAAAAACGACCGGCTGGTCGTAGAGCTCACCAAAGCTCCGGGTCGGAGGATCGAACTGGGACTGGAGGAGGGCGAATACCGTGTGATCAACATCCCCGAGGGCGGTGTGTTCGAATCGACCATCAGACTGGATGAAGGGGACGAATACGTACTCACTCCCTCAGAGTTCGCAGAAACCGATGTCGAATACACGACTCCCAGAGGGCGGAGAGAAGAGCAGATCGAAAAACAGGCCATTCTTCAGGGAAAATCCACTTACCGTATTTTTGGGGGCCTAAGCTCTAAATCGACAGAGATCGGTGGCGAGTACGGCCTGTTGTTGGGAGGAAGTCTCGGTTTGACAATAAACCATGTGTTTTCCATCGGACTGGCCGGATACGGAAGGTCGAACATAGAGTACGGACAACCTGACTATGGCGGCCTCTTCGTTGCCTACAATTTCTTCCCATCGAGGAAACTTCACTTCCGTGTTTCTGCCCTGGCCGGTTCTGGGACGAGCCATATAGGCAACGTATTTTACATATTCGAACCTGGAATCGAGGGCGTGCTGAACATCTCTCAAGTCGTCCGGTTGACTTTCGGGCTCAGCATACCGTTCACCGATTTAGATGACACCGGCATGGATAATGCCATCCTTAATGTCGGTATGCAATTCGGCAAATAAGGAAACATCGTACTTATCCAATGAGATTTGAATATTCCTGGGCGGGGTAATCGCCCCAATCCAACCGTTATGTGGCCTGTTCCTCTTGCATAGCCTGCGGGAACGTGCGTTACAGATTATTATCTTAAGGGTCAACCTTTTTATCCGTGCATCCGTTTATATCATTGAATCCAATGATTTTTTTATGGAGGTTTCTATGAAGACGCCAAAAACTCTTGTGCTTGTCGCCGTTTTGTTCCTGTGTTTTGCCCTCGCCTTTTCTGCACAGCAGGATGACACAAAGAAGGACCGTAAAATCCAAAAAGAAAAAATTTATCTCGATTCGGAAATCCGAGAGAGTATCGAAGATGCGCTTGCAGAGGTCGAGAAATGCCTCGAAGACATCGAGGTTACGATAGATATGGAAAAGCTTGAGGCAGATCTCGAAGAACTCGAAGCAGAGCTTGAAAAGCTGGAGTGCCTCGATGCTCTAAAGGATCTGGAAGTGCACATAGAAGGCCTCGATGAACTGAAAAACCTTGAGGTGCAGTTGAAAGATCTTGAAAGCTTGGAGTGTCTCAAAGAACTCGAGGACTTGGAAGTGAAACTCGAAGCTCTTGAAAGCCTGGAATGTCTTGAATCTCTAAAAGCCCTTGAGGCCTTAAAAGTACTGGAGGAACTCGAATTCGACTTCGATTTCGACTTTGACTTCGAATGGGATTCCGAGAAAGACAAGATAAAGGTGAAGAAGGTCAAGACAGAACCGGAAAAGAAGTAATAAAAAGGGGACAGGCTACTTTTTTAATTACCCCTGTAAAAAGTAGCCTGTCCCCTTTTCTATCCCCCCTTCTTATTGAAGATATTGTGCGAGCCAGAGGTGGATCTCCTTCCACCAGCGTACGTTGTTCTGAGGCACAGAGATCACGTGCCCCTCGTCCGGAAAAACGACCAGCCGGGAAGGAATGCCCTGGCGTTTAAGTGCAGTGAAGAGCTGGAAGCTTTCCGCCAAAGGAACGCGATAATCGAGTTCGCCATGCGTAACAAGGGTCGGCGTTTTGAATTTATCGGCAAATTCATGGGGCGACCACTTGGCATATAATTCAGGCTCGTCCCAGGGAGTTTCCCCCATATCCCATGCAGGAAACCACAACTCCTCTGTGGCGCCATAAAAGCTCACCAGGTTGTAAAGGCTGGCATGGCTAACGATACACTCGAACCGGTCGGTGTGAGCCATGATCCAGTTCACGGAGTAGCCCCCGAAGGAACCTCCGATGGCCGCCAACCTGGACGCATCCACATAATCGTAGTGTTCGAGCACGTAATCCAGGCCCTTCATCAGGTCTTCGTAACACCGGCCGCCGTAATCCCTGCTCACCTGCTCGCGGAATGGAGACCCATACCCCGAACTTCCCCTCGGATTGATGAAAACACCCACATATCCGGGAGAACAAACGAGCTGAAAGGTGAACCAT
>JASFEP010000229.1:0-7169 GCA_050124775.1 Candidatus Aminicenantota bacterium | reverse complement strand
GGGGATACGGACGCCTGGGCATTTTCAGTGTGCTGACCTTCGTTCCCGATTCCGACCGAAAATTCAGGCCAACACATGGGGAGGGATATATCGCTGCCATCGAATTCGGAGATCCGGTTCGGGCAAAGGTGCTGATGACCTACGGAAATGCCACACAAACCCATTCCAAACACCAAGGAGACCAGCTGGAATTGTTCGCGAACAAAGAATTCCGTACAGCATGGTTGAGCCGAGAGGACATCGAAGCCAATCTTGAGAGCCGGGAGTCTTTCAAAAGGAGCCAGATAGAAAGGCCGTCCTCAGAATCAGACTAGGGCGGCAAAAAGCTCTTCCCCAATAATATCCATTCCCCGCTAAAAAACGTGAAAAAACTCTTGACTTGATCCGTTTTTGGATTTATTATAAATATGACCGACTGGTCAGTCAATATAAAGAGGCTGAAATGCCTAAAATCGTCGATAAAGAAGAAAAGAGGGCGAAAATCCTGGAGGCTTCCGTCAAGGTGTTTGCAGAGAAGGGATGGCGTAAGACTAAAATGTCTGATATTGCCGAGGCCGCGAATATCGGAAAAGGCACTGTCTATGAATATTTCCGGAGCAAGGACGAACTTTTTGCCGCCTCCTTCCAGTACTTCATGGCCAAGGCATGGGTCTTTGTTGCAGAAAGCCTTGCGCAGATCAGTGATCCGCTGGAACGCCTGGAAACCTACATTGTTTCCTGGGCTGATATTTTGGAAAGCAAGAATGTGAAGTATATGGAAATTGTCCTGGATTTTTGGGCGGAAGGAATCCGGAGCAAAGGGCGAACGCCATCACTCGACCTCATGAAATTCTATTATGACAACCGCAGCTTCATCGAACAGCTGTTGGAGGATTGTATTGCGATAGACAGCATAAAATCAGTCGATACAAAAATTGTCGCATCTATCATCATTGGCGCCCTTGATGGACTCATGATCCAGTGGATCATGGATAAGAATGCCTTTGCTATGAAAGAAGCGGTGTCTTCTTTTGCGCGCCTGGTTATAGAGGGATTAAAAAAGGACAATGAATCTCGCTGAGGAATCGATTGGCAAATGTCTGATATTGAAAATCGAGAGAAGAGACGCCTCGTTGTTCATTCGCAGGAGAACATAAAATGAGAGAAGAACTTTTAAAGAGACTCGCCCATTGGCACGCGACTTATCCGGGACGCATGTTTCTGATCGTGTGTTTATTGACTCTCGTGTTCGGCTTTTTTGCGGGACAACTCACTGTCACGATGCGCTGGTCGGACCTTTTGCCCTCGAAAGACCGGCGGACCATACAATTCAATAAAGTCATCGAGGAGTTCGTCTCCGCGACAAGCCTCGTAGTCGTCGTTCAGGGGGAAGAAGGAAACATCAAAGAATTTGCCGACGCTCTCGCTCCGAAAATATTGAATGTAACGAATTCCCAGAACAAAGAAAAGCTGTTTCGCCGTGTGGATTACAAAACGGAGATCGATTTTTTAAAAAAACACGGCTTGATGCTGGTCAAGGAGGAGGATTTAAGAAATCTCAAAGATATCTTCATGGATCCCAACCTCACCGGCCTGCTGGTCAACCTTAATAATTCTATGGAAAAGGAATATGTCGGCCAAGAGGAATCCATATCCACGCGAGAAAAAGAAGATGGCGCAGTTGTCTTCCTCGACGGGATCGAGAGTCTCTTAGATGGAATCAAACGAGTGGCCAGAGGCGAAGATCTCACCGATTCGGATGTCCATACAATTGCAGACAAGCTCCTCTTTGGGGAGCCCTATCTTCTTTCCTACGATGAAAAAGCGCTTGTCCTCAATGCCATTCCAAACTTCACGATGATGGACACGGATCTTATGGTTGTGGGGACAGATGCCGTTCAAGACATTTTAGAAGATATGGAGGCGGCCTTTCCGGATGTGGACGCCGGGCTTACGGGGATGATCGCCATCGGCCGGGATGAAATGGTCTATTCTGAGCAAAGCCTTGGCTACACCACTGTGATCGCCGTCATTGCCATTCTGCTTCTTCTCATGCTTTCCTTCCGGATGTGGGTGGCTCCAGTGCTGGCCATGGCCAATCTGATCGTAGGCCTTGTTTGGGCTGTCGGCGCGGCGGCGGTTCTTGTGGGGCAGTTGAACATCATGACTCAGATGATGGCTGTAATCTTGCTCGGATTGGGTATCGATTTTTCCATCCATCTCATCACCGGCTTCACGGAACGAAGGGCGGCTGGCGATTCCATTTCAGACTCCATGGAAAAAACGTTCATAAAGAGTGGAAAAGGGATAATAACCGGAGCCCTGACTACGGCCTGCGCCTTTTTGACGATGGGCATAAGCCAGTCACGGGGCCTGAAGGAAATGGGGATCGTTACCGGCTCTGGTCTATTGGCTATTCTGTGTGCAACGTTTCTATTCTTACCTGCTCTCTTGGTTATTAGGGAACGCCATCTCGATAAAAGGCAAAAAAAGAAAAAGGAAACAGAGCCCTTTGTCCAGCGAGACATCAGATTTCAGTTTTTGGGGCGAACGGCTGAGTGGCTGGGGAAGCGGCACATATTTGCGATCCTATTCTCTCTGATCGCGACGCTTGTTCTCGCCTGGTCTGGATCGAAAATCACATTCGATCACAACTACATGAATATCGAACCCAAAGGACTGACTTCCATCGAACTTCAGGATGTCGTACTGGAGGAATTCGACCTGAGTATGGATTACGCCCTGATCCTGGCTGACGATCCCGATGAATCGCGAAAACTCGCGGAAGCCTGCAAGGACCTGGGATCCGTAGCCATCTCCGAGGATATTTCACTTTACCTGCCTTCATCCGATCAGCAACAAAAAAGACAAATTCATATCCAGGATATTGTGAAAAATATGCGATCCGAGCCAGTAAAAAGCCGAATTCTTCCAGAGAACCTCCAGAGTTTTTATGAAGAAGTGGAACGTCTCGAGATGAATATCATGGAGATGCAGGACATGGCCTATCTTGGCGGCCAGGACAAAGTGGATAACAAGTGCAAGATGATCGTGGGAGATCCAGAAAGGCCCGATTCCAGAAATATCATTCAGGAGTTGTTGCGAGTTTTAGAAGGTGAGGAAACGCCACTTTTGTTGGGATTATCCGCTTTTCAAGAGTGTTTTGCTCCCTACTTCAAAACATCCGTGATCGGGATGGCCTCTACTGACGCCATAGGGCTCGATGATCTTCCGACTTCCATACTCGACCGCTACAGCAACGCAGAGCGTGATCAATTTCTCGTGACCGTATTCCCTAAAGGAAACATCTGGCAGGATGCCGCATTCCTTCACAGATTCGACGATGATCTGGAAAGCGTGAGCGATAAGGCTACGGGGATGCCCCCTGTGTTTCGAGCGCTGATCGAGATCATCGGTCGAGACGGACGAAATGCCGTGTTGCTTACTCTCATCATCGTTTTTCTTTTGCTCCTTGCCGATTTCCGAAGCCCGGTGTATGCTTTGATGGCCATGATTCCCCTTGCCTGTGGTGTGATCTGGATGGTCGGATTGATGAAGCTCACAGGACAGCAGATTACGGTGATGAACATCATGGGACTTCCAATGATCGTCGGTATCGGGATCGATGACGGCGTTCATATCGTGCACCGCTGGAGACATGAAGGGAAGCGGAAAATAAACACTGTTTTCGCGAGCACAGGGAAAGCGATCTTTTTGACATCGCTGACGACAATGCTGGCATTCGGCTCGTTGATCTTCTCCATCTGGCGGGGATTCGGACATCTGGGCGCAGCGCTTTTCCTCGGTGTGGGTGCATGTTTTCTCACAACGGCACTGATACTTCCCGGAATCATCGGATTCATCGAAAGGAAAAACTCATAAAGATGCTCAGTTCAATTTTTGTGCTGGTCGTTCTTCCGATTTTGATAATTGCGACCTCGATCATTCTTTTCGGTATATCGCGGAAAAAGCGGAATAGGAATTGAAGCGTGGAAGTCTACGACAAACTCACCGATCCTGCGGCCTTTGCCGTTTTTCTTCTGACGCTTTTTCTCCCCATCTTTATCGGTTTTATCTCGCTCCGGAGGACAAAAAACCAGGCAGATTTTTTTGTCGGTGGCCGGGCCATGGATAAGTTTGTCGTCGCCCTCTCGGCCGTTTCATCTGGGAGGTCCTCCTGGCTTGTGCTCGGTGTCAGCGGTATGGCCTATACATTGGGCACCGGAGCCGTCTGGGCCGTGGTCGGTTACATCACTGCAGAGATGTTCCAGTTTATCTATATCGGGCAAAAACTCCGCGCGCAAACAGAATCCTACCAATCCATAACTCTGCTCGATTATTTTGAATCCAGATTCAACGACAGACGCCAACTGATCAGAATCACGGGTGCTGTCATCATAACGATCTTTATCACAGCTTATGTCGCCGCCCAATTCAACGCGGGAGCAAAATCCTTGAGCACCGGCCTTAACGTCTCTTTTTTGCTTGCGCTCATCTTGTCGGGGATCATGGTGTTAGTCTACATGGTCCTCGGGGGATTTATCGCTGTGGCCTACAACGATGTCGTACGGGCGATCATTTTGATCGTCGGTTTGGTGATATTTCCCGCCTACGGCTTGATCAAGATCGGAGGATTCCATTGGATGCTAGAGAGCCTTTCCCGTTTGAATCCTGCGCTTATCGATCCCTTCGCTCTGAGCTTCGGTGTGATCATCGGGTTTCTGGGGATCGGATTGGGATCTCCGGGTCAGCCTCATATCATCGTCCGCTACATGTCCATCGACGATCCCGGCAAGTTGCGGATCTCCACGGTCATCGGGACATTCTGGAATGTGGTGATGGGATGGGGCGCCGTGTTTATCGGATTGATCGGCCGTATCCTTTTCCCGGCTGTTGAAAAACTTCCCGGCCAGGATTCGGAGGTCATCTATCTTGTGCTCTCATCCGAGTATTTTGGGCCTGTGCTCTATGGCTTGCTTATCGGAGGCATCTTTGCGGCGATCCTCTCTACGGCAGATTCTCAGCTGCTCGTTGTCGCCTCCACATTTGTGCGGGATGTTTACGAAAAGATCATGAAGAAGGGATCTGTGATCGCTGAATCCCGCAAATTAAAACTGAGCCGGATCGTTGTTTTTCTTTCCGGAATTTTAGCTCTGGTCATGGCCTATTTGGCGCAGGACCTTATCTTTTGGCTTGTGCTTTTTGCCTGGGGTGGACTGGGAGCATCCATGGGTACAGCCCTCATTTTTTCACTCTACTGGAAAAAGACCTCTGCGTACGGGATCGTAGCCGGGATGATCGCAGGCACACTGGTGACGATACTCTGGAAAGTTTTCCTGAGCGATCCTACAGGTATTTATGAACTCATCCCGGGATTCGTTTTTTCTTCCCTTGCCATTATTGTGTTTAGCTTTTTGTTTCGTCATAAGGAGTCATGAGTGAAAGGCCAGTTTCAACCCGGTGGGAAATCACTCCTGCTGAAAAATAGAACCGTGCCCATTTCAAACCGTATTTCGATTATGAGGCGGAAGTCACGTTGACAAAAAAAACTTATGGAAACGACACCTCCCAATCGAACGGGGGACCATTTCCGGTCCTTGCCTCCAAATTACGTGTGCCCCTTCTCCATTCATCTGTCATATCCCGGCCTCGTTTGATCGAGCGGCTCGATGAGGGATTCAAATGTAAGCTCACCCTTCTAGCGGCACCCCCGGGATTCGGAAAGACAACTCTGTTGAGTGACTGGATCCGCCAAAACAACATTTCCGCTTCTTGGGTTGCGATCGAAGAGACGGATAGCGATCCTTTACAATTTCTCACCCACATGATCGCCGCTTTGCAAAATATCGACACAAACATCGGGCTCACAGCTCTCGATCTGCTCAAATCTCCACAACTGCCCCCAATTCCATCGATATTGACGGTTCTGATAAACAGCATGACGGATCTATCTGAACCCTTCATCCTGGTCCTGGATGATTTTCATCTTGTCGATGCCATGCCGATCAACAACATCATTGTGTTTCTCCTCGATCATTTACCCTCTCAGATGCATATCGTCCTGTCCACTCGCTCCGATCCGCCCTTACCTCTTTCCCGTTTGAGAAGCCAGAAGCAGATGCAAGAAATAAGGGCTCAAGAGCTCTCGTTCACCCGGGAGGAAACAGCCGAATTTATCCGCAAAAACCTCAACGTGGACCTGGCCGAAAATGATATCGAATTGCTCGAAACGAAGACCGAAGGCTGGATAACAGGTTTACAACTCGCCGTGCTTTCGATGCAGAGGAGGGGGAATGCCGCTCAGTTTATCAAAGATTTTAGCGGCGACAATCGGTTTATCGCAGATTATTTGATGGAAGAAGTGCTGGCTGGGCAGCCCGAGCACATCCAGACGTTCCTGTTGTACACATCGATCCTCGACCGCCTCAATGGTCCCCTCTGCGATGCTGTGGCAGGGCGAAAGGAAAGCTACCAGATTTTGACCGATCTGGAAAAGGCCAATCTATTTATTTATCCTTTGGACAACGAAAGGAAGTGGTTCCGTTACCACCGTCTCTTTACCGATCTCCTTCTACAAAGGTTAAGGCACACACAGCCCGGCATGGTGGAGGAGTTGCATCGCAGGGCCAGCGAGTGGTGCCTCAGGAATTCATACAGGGATGAGGCCGTATCCCATGCATTGGCGGCGAGGGATTTTGATAGAGCTTCGCATTTGATCGAGGATATCGCCGAATGCACATGGGAGCGCGAGCAGCAATCGAAATTGTTGAGATGGTTTTCATCGTTGCCGGTGGGTATGGTGAGCACAAAGCCCCTGCTGTCCATCCTGCAAGCGCGGGCACAGGTGATGAGCGGGGATTCCCGATCGGCAGAATCGACCCTTCGTAGGGCAGAACAGGCCCTCGATACTGCCTGTGGAGAAGAAATCCAAATGTGGCCGGATGGTACGAGTTTCCGCCGGGACTTCGATAGAGGTGAATTGTGCGGTAAGATCGCCACAGTGCGGGCGATTTTGGGGATGTACTCGGGAGATGTCGACCGAACGACCCAGCAAGGCCGGAAGGCATTGGAGCTCCTGCCCAAGGAAGAGCTCATATGGAGGGGAGTTGCGGCGGCGACCTTGGGGATGGCACAGGGATGGGCCGGGACAGGCGACATGTTAAAGGCCGGGCACGCCTTCTCTGAAGCGC
>JASFEP010000228.1:0-7179 GCA_050124775.1 Candidatus Aminicenantota bacterium | reverse complement strand
AGGGGATAGATTTGAATGGCCTCATCAGTCAGGGATGTGATGAAAAGATCCTTACCGTATTCTTCCTCCAGCGCTGTGCGAAATTTTTCAGGGATCTTGATCCTTCCGCTCTTGTCGAGTTTTGCGGTAGCGCTTCCGATCAATAAATTTCCCATTTTGTCCCGTTCTATCCCATTTTTCATATAAAATATAGTAATACACACTGTAATGTCAAGGGAAAATTCCATTTATTTGTTTATTTTTCAACGATTTTCTTAAGATTTCCCGCATATTGTGGTTTTTGGCAATAGACCACTACATAGAGACATATAATTCTGGGATAGGATGGATCAGAAAAAAAAATTCCTGGGATAGAAAAATCCTCGGTTGGCGGACTCGTCAAGAATACAGTCTTTAAGACTCAAAAAGTCACAATGAAACTTTTTCGGAGATGAGCTTTTTGGCGGCTTCGTAATCCTTATCCGCAACAAAGATCTTTATTTCTCCCAGGCCATCGGCAGAGAAGGGATGCACCGATTGGACGACGAGTCCCTTGAGGAGACATTTGATCCCGTTGCTCTCCAGAAAACTTTTTAAGACTTCTGCTTCTGCCGGCCCCCATACACTGTATACTTCCTTCAGCTTTGATTCCGCGTTCAGTTTGCTGTCTTTTCTTTTGTCGTTTTCCATCTGATAGAATGATATCTATTTCGCCGCGATGATTCACGGACCCTTTTCAGAGTTTCACAAATTCTTCTCTATTGTCCTCCTCTGAAAAATCGCTAGGGGAGCCGCGATTCTGTCACTCAGCAGGGTTTCAGACTACTCTGATTCTTCGATTTCGGTGATCTTGCCTTCGGTGAACAAGTATGTTTTGAGCTCTTCGGCAAAGCTTTCGTCGTTCCTGCGGATCCATTCGAGGACCATTGCGGCGTGTTCTTTTTCTTCATCTCGATTGTGGGCGAGAATTTCTTTCAACTCTTCATCTTCAGTCACATCCACGCGATGCTGGTACCAATTGACCGCCTCGAGCTCTTCGATAAGTGAATTGAGAGCACGGTGCAGTTCTTTGGTCTTTGTTGTCAATTTATCCGGAGATTCGTGATAAGCTCCTCCACCCATAATTTCCTCCTTATTCTATTTCTTTTTGTTTATATCCGTGACTTTTTCTGAATAAAAAGTAGTCGTCGAGGATACGCCTGTGATCAAATGTGAGAGGGAAGGTGATCTCGTCTTCGATAAATATCCCGATCCCTTTAGCGTCGTCCCTGGCCATGGGTTTTCCTTTGGCTGAAGCAATAAACACGGTGGAAATGGTGTGTTTACGGGGGTCCCGGTCCGGGTCCGAGTAGGTATGCAGCTGATGTTCCAGCTGGATGTCCAGGCATGTTTCTTCCTTGGCCTCACGCATTGCCGCATCTTCGAGTGATTCACCATAATCTACAAATCCACCGGGTATGGCCCAACCGTAAGGCGGATTTTTGCGATCGATGAGAATGATCCCCCGCTTACCGTCATCCCTTAAGATTTCGATGATGATATCTGTTGTGGGGATCGGATTTCTGTATTTTCCCATATCGATCTTAAACGACGCGTAGTTTTTCTTGGAATGCACAAGATTGAGTCAGTCTTCGAGCACGAATTTGTCCTTCAACTTTGTTAGCTTTTCGACGATTCCTCCGTACTCCAGCTCACTGTAGGGGAGCATGGCGGCTCCTGAAAAACCCTGCCTTCGAATATCCGTTGCTTTTTCGGAGATTTTTGTCCTTACCCAGTCCCAATAGGGGTGATCGAACACATCGGCGGGCTCGGTGAGTTTACCGTCTTTGACACAGAAAGCAGCACCTGTTACGACTGGCGGCCCATCGAAAAAGGAGATGGTGCAATTCAATTTGCAGGGCATGAGCGGGCCTGTATGACTTCCTCTCATGAAGCCCGCTACAAGATGGCCGATCTGGAAGGGAGCTAAGACCTCCCCTGTTGCAGGAAACTCTCCTTGCACCCGTATGAGGGCTATGGGATCGTCCTTTCCGGTATACTTCCCCGCAATATTGTGCAGTCGGGTGGTCGATACGGCCGCGGCCTGGCCTCCAGTGCTTCTTGAAAAAATGCTTTCGATCACATAACGCTGGTTGTCTCTGAGAAGGGCGGCGATGTCATAGAGGTCTTCAGGGGCGTTGAGCGAGATGACCTTGTCTTTTTCCGTGTATTCCACATCGATGATGCGAAAGGTGAATCCATCGCTCATCTTGGGACTCAAGATCAAACCTGCACAGTACATGGGATCTGTGAATCCCAGGTAGAACGGCAGATTATAAGCGCCGGGGTCTGTTTTGTCTGCGGCGAAAAATAAAAAAGGTTCGTTCGGCCTTTCTTCAAACTCCATCTCTGCCACTGCAGGGCCCATCCCCTTGATGTTCCCGCTAAAGGCATCTTTCAGGAGATCCTGACCGGCGCCATAGAGCCCCTGTTTTTTCGCGGTTTCAGTACCGGCCAGGAAGGCATCCCAGGCCATTTTGTGGATCTTTTCGTCTCCCACTCCTCTGTCGTGCGTACACAGAATGGCCACGTCATCACCTGTATGACTGATATATGAATCGATGACGAGGTCCTTGTTGTCCTCCTGGACGAATCTCTTTACGCTTTCTATAAGGGCTTTGCTGGGTATGATGTGGCCGCCGATGCTACCGACATCAGCTTTTAAAACGCTGAGAGTCACTTTCATAAAATCCTCCTCTATTATGACTGTAATACTGACTGAAACATTCTATGTGTTTTTCCTGACCGAGTCAACACTTGCGTGTCCCAAGAGAGACATTGTCTAAAATAGAGACACCTGCCCACAATACATGACACCTGAAGGAACCCATTTTTTATATTTCCCAGGCTTTATTTGGCATAAATTTTGCTATATAATAAATGTGAGGGACAGAAGGAAGGAGAAAAAACAATGAAAAAACTCATAATTATCGTTTCTGCATTAGCACTTGTCGTAAGCTGTACGACGATCGACCCCAGTCTTACGGGGAAACGGGTCGTTGTTCCTGGCGATGAGTATTATGACGCTCCTTATACAAGTTATGGCCCTCCCTTTTATCCCAGTCCGTACATTTCGATGGGGGTTGGATGGTGGTGGAATCCCTTTTTCTATTGGGGATTCTCATACAGTCCGTGGTATTACTCACCCTATTATTATGCTATGCCCTATTATGGATATTATCCTTGGTACCCCGGCTATTGGGGCAGTTACTATCCCGGCTACGGGTGGGGCTACTATCCAGGTTATGGATATCCCTCCTACAGATACGGAAAGACTACCATTACGAAAAGACAGTTGAAGAGCGGATCGACGACCGTAACCGGAAGCCGAAGGAGCATCAACCGGGGAAGCTCAGGCCGAAGCACTTCAAAAGGCACTACGAAGAGAACCACTCGCACGCGCGTCACAAAATCCGGAAGCAAAGGATCTCGGAGCTCGCCGGCGAGAGGATCCCGTGGAGGATCCAGTCAGGGTTCCCGAAGCGGAGGCTCGAAGAGTTCTTCCAGCGGTTCCAGAGTCAAGAAGAAATAGATAGTCGGCCTTTGCCCGACTGGTAAATAAAACTTTTTAGGAGGGGGGAAATGAAAGATTCCAAAACACTACATCTCTGTTTTGCGGCCTTGTGTCTTTTCATGTGCTCCCAATTTTTGCACTCTGATTCTCAGTATAAGTACACTCTGGCTCCGGATATGGACCTTTATTTTGCCCATATTAGTTATACAGAAGTGCGGAAAGACGGAAATGACCCGCTGGTCTTTCGAGAAGGATATTTGAAGCCAGAGCTTGCCGTGTTGAATCTCCCGATCGGTCCTGGAGACACGATCCAGACCACAGGAGAGAGACAGTGCGAGATCCAGTTCGATACAGGCACCATCGTGCGCATGGATAAGAACACTTCACTGAAGATCGAAGCCGTGCTTGCAGAAAGTCTCAGTTCGGGCAAAAAGCTCACAAATCTGGTGCTCTTCGAAGGACATATCTACGTGATGTACAAAAGATACAATCGGGGGGAAGTTTTTCAGGTCATTACCCCGAACACCGCCATCAAGTTGAATCATCACTCCGTGGGATTCATACATGCGAGATTTGATGGCAGCACGGACGTCCAGATCAAAGAGGGCAAGGGCTATGTGATGTTCGGCCCCGATGAGGAACATCTAAAAAAAGAAAAGCTCAAAAAACGCCAGACCTTGACAGTCTCTTCCGTTAATACGGTCTCTCGTGGCGCATATCAAAAGGACATTGGATTCGAGCTCTGGAACGAAAGCATGAATGAGGATTTTATGGCCATGCACAAAGGAGTTACGTTCATCCCGGAACCCATCTACAAATTTCCGGAAGCTGTGGTCTATTTTGCCCAAAAATATTCGAACCACTATGGGGAATGGAAGTGGAATTCTCTCTATGGATTTGTCTGGACACCGAATTACGCCAGGAAATATCCGACGGGGGATTGGCAACCCTATGTCCATGGAAGCTGGTGCTCCTGCGATAATCAGTTATTCTGGGTCCCGTCAGAACCTTGGGGATGGGTTCCGTATCACCTCGGGGTTTGGGTTTGGGATACGGATATCGGATGGATGTGGATACCCGGAGATGCTTTTGCGCCGGCTTGGGTGACATGGGAATTTTTTGCGGGGTCTTACATGTGGAAGCCCTGGTCCTTGTATGACTGGTATTACAGTTCCCTCTCCTATTCGCAATATGGCTATTACGGAGATCCTTGGGCCTTTTATCCCCTTTATGGGACGACGATCTCTCCCGATCGGCAAAGAACGCCGTTAAAAACGATCCGAAAGGACCAACTCGAAGATAAAAAGAAGACCGGAATACCAACTGAACCACCCAAATCGATTCGAAGGACGTACAGCAATTTTATCAAGGCACTGGAACAGAACGATGAAAGGATCCTAGCTGCCATTAAAGATATCCCCAGGCAGATCGTTGTGGTATCGAGCAAAGATCTTAATGCGGATCAGATCCAAGAAAAAAGGATAAACGTATCAGAGGTTCCTTTGAATGAATCTCATGATATGGACCGAGTCGGTCTGGAGATCAATCCATCTCGCTCTGCTTTTAAGACCTTTTGGAATAATGAGCTGATCGCTTCGGTCGCGGAGAGATCGTATTCCGGGGTGTCCACATTGGAGAGCCATGTTTTCAAAGGGAGGAATTCATTTTCATCTCCATCCGTGTCAAGTTCGATAGAGAAGAGCAAAATCCCAAAGGAGAGAGCCTCTGCGGAGAAAGAATCGGAACGCTCCCCTCGATCCTTTTCAACTTCGAGTGGCGGAAAAGTAATATCTCGGCGCACAGACCGAAAGTTTCGGTTCAGAGACTGGAATCCTGATGTGGCCTACGCGCGTCGGACCGGAGTGTCAATCCAGTACTCGAGCCGGACGAACGAAGTGTATTGCCCTGACCTCGGCATTTCGTCGCGAGGGGTAGTTGCATCTGAAGGAAGGATTCGTGTAGGGGGTGTTGGATTAGACAAATCTTTTTTCAATCCCGGCTTTTCGGCTTCCTGGTCATCGGGCGGTAGCTCTGTGTCGAATTCGAGCTCGACAAGCCCCTCGAAGAGTTCCAAAGTTTCGGGAGTTAGCAGCGGAACAAAAAAGAAGAACTAATTGTGTGGGTTGGATAAACAAAGATGGATTCGTAGAGAACAATCAACTTTCCTAGGAGCTAGATCCTTTTTTGTCTTAGAATCAAGGGGAGACGGAGGAGGAAACAGAGGCCACGATGATCTGGGGCGCATCAAAGGATATGAGATATTGCTCCGCATCATTCTGGAATGATTCCAGGTATTCTTTCCTGAGGGGCTCGACAGGCCTGAATCTGTAAGCGAGCGGGTTGATGTAACGGCCTCTGTGTTTGATCCTGTAATCCAGATGGGGACCGGTGACTTCGCCTGAAGCACCCACGTATCCAATGATCTGACCGCTGGCGACCTCCGCCCCTCTTTTGATCCCTTTTCCGTACCGTCTCAGGTGGAGGTAGTAGGTTTCGTACCCGTTTTTATGGCGGATTCGGACCATGCGGCCGTTGGCACCGTCGCGCCCCACATAGCTGACTGAGCCATCAGCGGTGGCCCGAACGGGAGTCCCTACAGGCGCGGCATAATCCACACCATAATGCGGTCGCCATACCTTCCTCACAGGGTGAAGCCGGCTATGGGTGAATCGAGATGTGATCCGTGCCCCGGAAATGGGGGACTTGAGGAACTCTTTCCTGAGTGAGTTGCCTTCATAATCGAAGTAATCCGATTTATCCGATCCTGGATAGGTGAAACGAAAAGCCCTGTATTGTTCGCCCTGATTGGTGAATTCTGCAGCGATGATGTGTCCGTAACCCACGAATTCATCTTCGAGGTATTTTTTTTCAAAAATAATCTTAAAGGAATCTCCCCTGCGGATATCCGCATAAAAATCGATATCCCATGCGAAGATCTCTTCAAGGAGAATGGCCAATTGACCACCCTCGTTTTCCTTGGAGATCGCGTTTATGGGATTGTCGTCGATTATGCCCCAGATCATTTCTGTACGGATCACATAGGGGATCTTTTTGATCTCGGCCGTATAGGATCCCCCATTCTTTTCTAAACACAGGTAATCCTCTGCGTTGAGCGGGTATTCGATACTCACGACTTCATCCTCTGGAGATGTGAAGATCTTGAGCTCATTTCCCGCTCTCACTTTTGCCAGATCATACACGGGTTTGACATCCTCTCGGAGATTATGGATCTCAGCTGGGGTGAATTTGTATCGGTCCAGAATATCCGATATGGTTTCCCCCCTCCTTATCCTTTCCCTGTGTTCTTTTCTTGGAGGCGGAACTTGCTCTGGGTGAGGCTCCTTCTGAGGAAGGGACTCCTCGATCTCGGGTTCGTCCGGAGTAGCGACGCCTGATTTGGGTTGAAAACTCAGGATAAAAAAAGCGATCGAAGCAAGGACGAGAAACACGATTACAGACACGCGGTGCGGTTCGTTCTTGTTCTTATGGATCTTGAGTGTGATGCGCATCGTTTTTGAGAAATTTTGCTCCTAATTAAGGAAAATAATTGATTTCAGCGATTTAGTCAAGACCAAGCAAGGTGAAAGAAAAGGGGACAGGCTGCTTTTTTATGGGGTAATTAAAAAAGCAGCCTGTCCCCGTTTATT
>JASFEP010000227.1:0-7217 GCA_050124775.1 Candidatus Aminicenantota bacterium | reverse complement strand
AACCGACTGATCCGAATTCTTGAGGGACAAGAGAACCTATCCATACCGTTTTTATAAAAATGTTTCCAATTTCGGAAGGGAATGCTAAAATGCAGCTTCAACAATCCAAATAGACCCCAAAATTGCGATGAAAAAATTAGATGCAAACAAGCCGGTGATCCTTCTGACGAACGACGACGGATTTTTTTCCGAGGGATTGGAACTCCTCGCCCGATCGTTAAAAACTTTCGCACAAGTCTATATTGTTGCCCCCGACAGAGAAAAGAGTGCTACCTCGCTCGCCTTGAGTCTTCATAGACCTCTAAGAGTTAAAAAAGTCCGGGGGAATACCTACGCCATAGATGGGACACCCGCGGATTGTGTGTATATGGCCGTACAAAAATTGCTCCCCCGGAAGCCGGATCTTTTGATATCCGGACCGAATCCGGGACCTAATCTCGGCCAACAGGACACAGCTTACTCAGGAACAGTTGCCGGGGCAATCCAAGGCACTTTTCTTCAAATTCCTAGCATGGCTATTTCCATTCTCCATGACGAAGAAAAAATTTTTCATTACGAACATGCCATCGATATCGCACTCGCATTGATCAAAGAAGTTCTGAAAACCCCTCCTAAAAAGGGCATCACACTCAACATCAATATCCCTCCGCCTCCTGTAAGAGGAATCAGGGTTGTCAAACTTGGACAGAAGAGATACAACCCCGAAATCATAGAAAAGACCGATCCCAGGAATCGAACCTACTTCTGGATCGGAACGGGAAAACCCAAAGCCATAGGTGAAAAAGACAGCGATGTTCTGGTCATCAAAGAAGGGTATATCACACTCACGCCCCTTCATTCAGATAAAACTGATTACCCCTCGATCGAAGACGTTCGCTTTCAAAAAACATACCTTTCTTTGAACGATGAAATTTTTTAAAAGACTTTACGATTGGGTCCTTCACTGGGCGGAAACTCCCTATGGCCCTCTGGCCCTGTTTCTTCTTGCACTCGTGGAGAGTTCTATTTTTCCCATCCCTCCAGATCCCCTTTTGATCGCGCTCTGTTTGGGAGCGGTCAAAAAGTCTTGGAAATTTGCCTTTTTTGCTTCAGTGGCTTCTGTATTAGGAGGCATGGGGGGATATATGATCGGTTACGGACTGTGGGATGCCGTCAGTTCCTTCTTCTTCGACTACGTTCCTGGATTTTCCGCTGAAAAATTTCAGTATGTTCTCAGCCATTACCAGGAACAAGGTTTTCTTTATGTATTTCTGGCCGGACTCACACCGATTCCCTACAAGATTTTCACCATTGCCTCGGGTGTTTTTCAGATGAATTTTCCCCTTTTTGTCCTTGCATCCGCTATCAGCCGATCCCTCCGTTTTTTCGGCGTAGCCGCTCTCTTCTGGAAATTTGGCCCTTCGATTAAGGAATTTATCGATAAATATTTCAATATCATAGGCTGGACCTTCTTTATCCTTCTTTTTGGAGGATTTCTTGTAATCAAATACATTTTGTAAAATCCAAAAACAAGGGTCCATGCGTCATCAGAGAGAATGCTCTCGACATAAAATCAGAGACCCAAAAATCCTTTCCATTGGAAAGAGTAAAGGATTAAAATAAGAGGAAAAATCAAAACCAGTTCCCCGTTTGAAAGAGGTGATCCCATGAAAAAGATATGGCTTGTATTTTTAATCTTCGCTCTTTGCCTTCCCGCTTGGACTGAGCAAACAAAATCCTCGGTAAACCTTGAAAATCTGACTTGGCTGGAGGCAGAAAAGGTTCTAAAGAGCTATGAGGTGGTCCTCATCGCATTGGGGGCACGAACCAAAGAGCACGGACCGCATCTTCTGTTGAAGAACGATTTTGTGATGGCCGAATATCTCAAGGACCGCGTCATCAAAGAGGTCCCTGTGGTCGTTCTTCCCACCCTTCAGTATGGATATTATCCAGCTTTTCTCGAATATCCAGGCTCTGTATCCCTCAAGGCTGAAACATTTACAAACGTTGTGATCGATATCTGCATGTCCATGTACGGATATGGAATACGGAAATTCTACATTCTCAACACAGGAGTCTCCACGCTCCGACCTCTCAAGAGAGCCGCGGAAGAGCTCGAGAAAAAAGGGGTTATCCTCCGTTATTTCGACATTCTGGAGGCAGACAAAAAGATCCCGGCGGGATATTTGAAACAGGAGGGTGGGACTCACGCGGATGAAGGGGAGACGTCTATGATGCTCTATATCTCTCCGGAAACTGTCGATATGAACAAAGCCGTCAAGGATTACGACCCCAGACCCAACCGAAGAGGATTGACGAGAGACCCGGAAGGGTCCGGACATTACAGCCCGACGGGAATTTGGGGAGACCCGACCCTGGCGACGCGGGAAAAGGGAGAGATCATCGTAGAAACAACAGTGAAAGAGATCGTCAGGGAAGTACAGGCTCTCATAGATCTCGGCCTCAGGGAAACGATATGAGAATATTGCTGACTTGCAAAGAATTTCCACACTCGAAGGTGATCGGGGGACCTATCATCATCTACAACCGTTTGAAACACCTGTCCAAGAGTCACCTCGTTTCCCTGGCTGCTTTTTCCAAGGAGGGAGATGATAAATACATCCCCTCTGTGGAAAAATACTGTCATGACCTGAGACTCATCCCTCTTCCTCCGAAACGATCTCCGCTAAAAACGGCCAAAGATTTTTTTCTTTCCCCTGTCCCCCATTATTTTCTTCGCGTTCACGGCTCCCCTGAGATGTCGAAAACGATCGCTGACATGGTCGCCAAAGATCGCTATGACTTCGTCATTGGGGAATACTCCGTAATGGGCCAGTTTATCCATAAGAATCCCCTTCTCCCTCCAGTCCGCCGGATCATTTCGGTGCATGAGTGTTATTATCTCGCCCGTATCAAAGACTTCCGTTTTCACAAATGGGGGTGGAAAAAGCTTAGAGAGCTCATCAACTTGAAGGGGCTTAAGAGATATGAATTCGGAATGTATGCCAAGACAGACAAGGTCCTCACCCTAACGCCCCAGGGAAAAAATGAGCTATTGGCCATCCGTCCAGACCTAGATATCGATATCGTTCCCCATGGCGTCGATGTGGAACACTTCGTTTATTCCAGTCCCCCTGACGGAGAACGGAATATCGTCTTCGTCGGGAACTATTTACATTTTCCGAATGTAGATGCTGTGCTCTATTTTTATCAAGAGATATGGCCTCGGGTGAAAGTCCTTTGTCCTGGGGCCAAATTCGTCATAGTAGGGCAGGCACCCCCTTCGGAAATCCAAAAACTGGCTGGTGACGAATCCATAAGAGTGACAGGCAGGGTGGAGGATGTGACTCCCTATATCCATGAGGCGCAGATATTCATCTGTCCGGTCCGGCTGGGAGGCGGATTCCGCGGGAAGATCTTGGAAGCCATGGCAGTTGGAAGGCCGATCGTATCCACATCTCTCGGATCAGAGGGCATTCCCAGCAAAAGCGGCGAAAACATCATGATCGCCGATGATCCAGAGGATTTCGCTGCGGCGATAGAGAAGCTCTTGAAAGATAGAGATTTGTACGAAAGGATTCGCAGAGCAGGGAGAAGACTCGTCGAAGAAAAATACGATTGGGCTAAAGGTGTCGCCGTTTTAGAGGGCATTCTGGAAGATATGATGAAAACAGCCCCTCGAAGGCAAATTTTTTGAATAATCCAGATAGGAGATGGATTATTCACGGACCGAGGTCGCCGCAAAGGCAAGGCAGGGGCCCTTGAAGATGGTGTGAACACCCTCGAAAGGGCTGCAACGAAGGCTTTGTGGTGAGATCGGTTCGCCCGAAGGGGAAAAGATGCTGCCAATAGAATATTGAGTGGTTTTGATAATAAATCTGGCGGCAAATTTTTTGAATAATCCAGATAGGAGGTTGGTATGAAGACGACAATGGTGATCCCCACCTATTGGGGGAGAAAAAAGGCCCAGGGGTGGAAAAGCACGGATGCTGTGTACGACCACCCTACTCCCTTGGATGGCGAAGACACGCTGCGCCGTACACTGGAAAGCCTCACCGTTCTCGAGAATAAAAACTTTGATCTGGTCGTGCTGGGTGTGGCGACAGCAGAGGATATCCAAGAGGAGGTGGAAGAGCGGATCGAAAACATCATAAAAGAAACGAATCCTGCTGTTCCAACGTATCTTTTTTCCTACTCGCACTTGAAGCATGTCCATCGAAACCTGGAAGAGAATAACCGGAAAGATCTCACCGATCTTCTGAAGCTCGACGGCTACTCCAATGTGAGGAACCTGTGTGTGTTCGTGCCCCATCTTATGGGATCGGAGGTGTCGGTTCTCATCGATGACGATGAAATATTTGAAGATCCCTTGTTCATGGACAAAGCCTGCGAACACATTGGCAGGACTTTTGAGAGTGAGAAGATTTACGCAGTAGCAGGCTTTTATGTGAATCCCGATGGAGATTTTTTCCTTCATAAAGAATTTTCGCATTGGATGACATACTGGGATAAATTCGACTGTATGAACCGCGCATTCGCAGAAATTATCGCCAAAGAACCGCGTCTAAAAGTGACACCTTTCGCTTTTGGAGGAAATTTAGTCATTCATCGTGAGCTCTTTACGCATATTCCTTTCGATCCTTCAATTCCAAGGGGAGAGGATATCGATTTTCTCATCAATGCAAGAATGTTTGGGTTCAACACTTATCTGGACAACACCCTCTCGATCAAACATGATGCGCCACCAAAAACCTACCCTGTATGGCGAAGAGTGCGTGAAGATATCCTCCGGTTTGTTTTCGAAAAGAACAAGCTGGATGCTCAGGAAGACACGAAGGACACGATAAGGATTTCGGCTGACGATCTCGATCCCTATCCTGGGGATTTCTTGAAAGAGGACCTGGAAGAGAGGGTCTTCAGGTCCAATCAGATGCTGGCCATGGATTATCTTAGCCAGGGTGAACACAAGGCAGCCTCAGAATGTATGGAAAACATCGCTCTGGCGCACAAAAATTTGAGGGCTAAGACGAACTCCTTTCAAGATCTGAGGAGTCTGCAAAAAAAGTGGGAGCGCCTTATGGATTATTTCAACTCAGAGAAAGTGGCCCGTGAGATCTGCCGCCGGATCCAGCTTCCGAGGAAATAATGCACTTCTTCGAAACCGTATTTTAAAGAGGAAGCCTACTGCTCGCCACTCCAAGAGCTTGAGCCATCTCACGAAGTTTGGACTGAATCCTCAAGATATTTTCCGGGCCCATACGAAGGAGGTGTTTCTGAGCCTGACTCAAGCCTTCAAGCTCGGGATCCACCATCGCATAAGATATGATCTTTTTTTCCAGAAGGATATCTTTCACTACGGGAACTCTGAGAAGCTCCACGATCGCACGGATCAGAGTATCGTCAAAGTCTGCATCCGGATATCCCAAATCTGCATACGCCTCCTGAATGACAGGTTTCAACTGCTTGTAAAGCCTGATTGTCGCTTCTGTATCCAAAGAGTCAAAGGTTTCGGCAACGGCATTATATCTGTCATAGGAAGATGGATCCAGATAGGTGCGGCCGTTTCTTTCCTCGACATGAAAGCCCTCATCTAGAGTAAAAAAGTCAGCCTGTGCTCGAGGGCTTTGGCCATTGGCGATATTGTCTACACCGGCCACGAATTTGAGGATCAAATCATTGGTTTTGGCCCAATTTTCGATTTGGACATTCGCTGTGATCCCCTTGATCATCTCGCGGATGACAGGATCACTCTCTTCCAGATCGACCTGGATGGGTTCGATCTCCTCTTCTTCCGGAGTTTTTTTCGCTTCTTCGGGCACCGCAGGAGCCGTCTGCTCGACAGCTTCTCCGGCTTCCGGCAGATCTTTCCCCCTATCCTGAAAGAAAAAATAATAAACAGCGATAGCCAAAACGATCAACACAACAAAAATAATTCCTGCGATCATAACTTTTTTCTTTTCTTCCATATCCCTACTGTAACCTCCTTTTTTATTTTATAGCTTTTAAGGAACAAAAAAAAGAATCAATTTTTTTTCCCAGTTTCCCGACAATTGTCTTGAATCCCGCTTGGATTTTTGTCATATTAACTTATTCCTGAATCCACTTATTCGTGTCAAGACCAAGGAGGACTTCATGGGAGGTTTATTCGGCGTCGTCTCAAAACAGGATTGCACATCAGATCTTTTTTACGGAACAGATTATCATTCCCATCTCGGAACAAAACGCGGAGGGCTCGCTGTAAAATCCCGCGAAGGATTCATTAGATTTATCCACAACATCGAGAATGCGCAATTCCGGTCAAAATTCGAGGATGATATCGCCAAACTCAATGGAAATAGAGGCATAGGAATTATCAGCGACACAGAAGACCAACCCGTTCTCATAAGGTCTCATCTGGGGAACTATGCCATTGTGACTGTCGGAGTCATACAGAACGCGGACACGTTGGCAAAAAAAGCGTTCGATAAACACGCCACACACTTTGCAGAGATGAGTTTTGGCGAGATCAATCCCACAGAACTTGTTGCCAGTTTGATCAACGAGGAGGCATCCTTTGTCGAAGGCATACAAAACGCCCAGGATGCGATCGATGGATCCTGTTCTATGCTGCTCTTGACCGAGGACGGAGTTTATGCTGCTAGGGATAAATACGGAAGAACTCCGGTCGTGATCGGAAAAAAATCGAGCAGTCTTGCGGCAACTTCGGAGACATGTGCATTCCCCAACCTCGACTATGAGATCATGAAATACCTAGGTCCGGGTGAGATCGTCCTCATATCCGAGGATGGTATCGAATCCAAAAAGCCACCGGGGGAATTGCTTCAGATTTGCTCATTCCTGTGGGTTTATTATGGTTTTCCTGCCTCTTATTATGAGGGGATCAACGTAGAGAGTGTCAGAAACAGATGTGGTGCTTTTTTGGCGCAGAGAGAGGATCGTGAGATAGATCTCGTCGCCGGGATTCCGGATTCAGGAACAGGGCACGGTCTCGGTTATGCCAGCGAAGCCGGTATTCCTTTCAAGAGACCTTTCGTTAAATACACACCGACATGGCCTCGGAGTTTCATGCCTCAAAATCAAGACACAAGAGATCTCGTCGCAAAGATGAAACTCATCCCGATCCGAGACCTGATCGTCGATAAAAAGCTGCTGTTCTGTGAGGACTCCATCGTCCGGGGTACACAGCTCCAGGACACCATCCAAAGACTCTACGAATCCGGCGCAAAAGAAGTCCATAT
>JASFEP010000226.1:0-7235 GCA_050124775.1 Candidatus Aminicenantota bacterium | reverse complement strand
GCTAACCGTCCAACAAACGCTCAACAGAAAAACAAACAAAGCTCTAATTATTGATCTCATAATAACTTCCACTTATTTCC
The DNA here is from genome assembly GCA_050124775.1 of Candidatus Aminicenantota bacterium. Taxonomy (GTDB): domain Bacteria; phylum Acidobacteriota; class Aminicenantia; order Aminicenantales; family Aminicenantaceae; genus WTAW01. The sequence continues at coordinate 7,155 of JASFEP010000226.1, read as the reverse complement.
CTTTTAAAATGCTCATCGGCAGAATGAACTGGACTTGCAGTCGCACCTGCCAGTCCGGGCCGATGTCCGGCTTGACGATGTTGTAGTAGGCGCCCACCTGGGCATTGACCGGGAGCTTTCCCAGGCGAAAGAGTTTGCCGATCCCTGCCCCGAGGGGGACGATCCATTTCTGGCCCGATGGAGCTTTCCAGTTGACCGTGATGATGGGAGCGCTGTTGACATACAATCCGTTGCCGAGCTGGCGCACGATGAAAAGATTGATCAGCCCCTTGCTCACAGAGTCCCGTTCGGATTTGCCCATCACAGACCATACGTTGTTGGCCAGAATACCAAATGTCCAGTCGCCCGGCTGGGCCAGAGCCACGATCGAGGGGCCGATGCTCCACTTCTGCGATCCCCGTTTTTCACCGCCTGTAGGGATTTCCACAACTACTCCGGGCCCCCAGGTTAGATTTCCCGTGGCGGGCGGGACGTAAAAGGCCGTAAACTGGGTATCGGCCAGCCCGGACGAAAAGGTGCCGCTCTCTGCCCCGATATCCGGTATGCTGACGATCGGAAAGATCGTCCGGGTGATGATCTTGCCGCCGGCTAGGGGTATCACCGGCTGGAGGTTGAGCACATTCCGGGTCCTGTCGTACTGCCCCAGCCCCAAATCCATGTTGTTCTGCAAGGGAAAACTTATCATATCAGCCAAAGGATTGGCCGCAGCCTGGGCCAATTCCTCGTTCGATTCCTGGGCCTTTAGGGCGGACGTCATAAACAACACCAAAATACTCAACAAGCACATCGCTAAAACGTGTTTTTTCATGTCATTTTCTCCTTTTTCGATTTTTCTGGCGTTAGAGCGGATTTATAAACGGCAACATCAGGATAAACGCAGACCACAGAAAGCCGACAAAACCGCAGGTGAAAACGGTGTCCTCTTCAGGATTTTGTCTCAGAAAGCGAAAAACAATACAATTCCTACATCAATACTTATTAAAACACAAATCGGATATTAAAACCGAAACGGTCGGCAAAAAACTTGGTCTCACTGATCAAACGGAGCGAAGGCCGCCAGTCGAGGCCGATAGCGATGGGGACACTGTTGAACCGGTATTCCAGCCCCAGCTCTCCGGATATGCCGAGACGGAAAGGATCCCCTATCCAACTGAATGCTCCGAAACCTAAATAATAATAGAAAGCTTCCCCCGATAAGGGCCTTACAACAAGATCGGCCAACGCTTCGATACCGACACCGTCGCCGAAGGAAACATCCGCATGAATGCGAGTTCCTTTGGATCCAAAAACGAAATCGACGGCGACGTTATTGCCCACAATATCGCCGAACCGGACGCCTATTTCCTGGGAATACACGGATCCTGCAAATAGACACACAATGAATAATGTAGCGAATAGCTTTTTCAATGATCTTCTCCTTCTTTTTCGTATATTTGAACAGGCTCCATTCTATAGATATCGCACATTTCGTTTTTATGTAAATCGAGATCAGAATCCGAGGGTCAGTCCGATCTGCCAGAAGTTATTCTTGTACCCGTTTTTAACGCTGGAGAGACCCCATGTGTATTTTGCCTCTGCACCTATGAAGAGTATTTGGATCCCTGCTCCGAGGAAAGCTCCGGAATCGAAGGTTTTAAACCCTTCTGTTTTTACTTCTTGACCCAGCACCGTGAGCTTAGAGCTCACTCTCACCGCGCCGTGTACTCCTCCAAATCCCTGGATGGGTCCGATTTTCAGCTTCAATCCTATGGGAATGGAGAGATAATGAAGCACCAGCTTGTTGTTGTCGTCTAATCTACTGCCCGTCTGATAATAATCGAGAGCAGAATAGAAATAAAGCATGGGAATAAATATGTTCTGGTCATTGAAAAATCCGACATAGAAACTTCGGTAATTCTTATCGAACCAGCCCTCGCTGCCTTTTGTGATCTCGCTCTCTATCCAGCCTCCCCGGAGTCCTCTGTTCTTTTGGGCAAAGGATACACCTGATAAAACGGACAGAGCAATCACCAACGCGAGTATACTTCTCATTATGCTTCTCATGGAACACCTCCTTTAAAATTCATTGTCATTATCAAATAAACTAATGCCCGATGAGTTTAGTGGCCAGTAATTTACTGTAAATTACCAAGGTATTTGTTATAGTTCTTCTTCTTTATTCATTGACATTGGAATAATACTGAAGGATAGAGTTTAAGGATTAGGCTGTCAATTGTACTTAAGTACTATATGAGGAACTGGCTATATGGGGATGGGCCACGCTAACTGTTTTATTCTAATAAAATTACGATAAAACCGCAAGAAAGAATATCCTTAGAGTGCTTATTTTGCACCTGAAAACATTGCGCTAGGGAATAATAAAAAAGAAACACAAAATAGCGAGAATTATATCGCGATAGATTTGGTCTAATAATAAGAAGAATCCTATAACAAAACTTAAGATGGTACTTCGGTTCGCTACTTTTAATCATATCAGTTTCTTCGGGTTTATTGACGTTTGAAAGTATCCACTTCAGAAGGCATGGCCGAGGGTTATAATAAAGCGATAACGATTCTCGCCGGGCTCCGGGTTGAGGGCATAGGCAAAGTCTAATCGTACAGGGCCAAAGGGGAGAAGATACCGAAGCCCCACTCCGGCACAATGGCGGAGATCGCTGAGCCGAGCTTTGCTCGCCAGCAAAAAAACATTTCCTGCATCATAAAGCGTAAACGACCAGAACGCATTGGCCGGAGGCAATTCATCTGCTGTCATCCGAATCAGATAGTCATGTTGTGCATTCATCGGAGCACCATATGCTGTGGAAATGGCCGGGTACATGGCTTCTTTTGCCGGCTGCCCAATGGGGCCAACGATAGAAGGACACAGCATAGGCTCCAGACCAATTGTACCTTTAGGTTGAAAAATCAGGGGTAACATAGCAGACGTCTCTTCATGGTCATTCATGATGGCTATTTGTTCATCCCTTACTTTGATGGAAATTTCCCTGAATTTTTCACCATCGATTTTTACTGCTTTATTAGGATTGTATTCTTTTCCCGGAACAATGCCCAGTGGTTCATACACGGCCAATACTTCACGGTCCAACTCGAAATCCGGGTCAAATGTGGTGTGATTAAACACAAACTGCATCACCTCCAAAAGGTTGTTTTCAAAGATGTCGGCATCTGTGGTTCCGTAGGGAGGAAATTCAACATCATCGATTTTCGGAGCCGGTTTACCCAGGTATTCCGATAAGGTCATCCATTTTAAGGCATTGATTTGTTCGATAACCCGCTTAAAGCGTTCAGGCTCATTGGCGTGTGGCATCACCCGGAACACAGCATGCACAAAGTCCCCAGTCATTTCATAAGTTTCATCAATTCCTTCCATCTTTTCACCGGAATAACTTTTTGTTCTTTCGGTGTATAAAAGAATGGTACGCGGTACCTTAAAATCCCCATCAACAGTTGACATGGGGATCTGCACGTAATGGTCGTAACTGCTGGTAAGCAAAGAAACATATTTAGATTCCATCGCCGGTATCTCAAACACAAAGGCATCTTTTCTCAAATCAATCATTGCAAACTGATACAGCACATCATTGTTTGGACGTGCTATTGCCTGCACTGAATGGTCCAGTAGTTCGGTCGTTTTCTTCCCCTTATTGTAGCCCCTCGTAGTCATGCCTTCTTCGGCAAGGGCCAGTTTTTGATTTACATTGTACATGGCCACGTATTGGTACGAGCGTTTTACAATCTCTTCAACTTGCTCATCGCTTAAAACTGCCACACCGTTTGCATCGGTTTCAATGGTGGCCAGCTCGACGTCACCGCCCATGTAGCGAGATTTTTCCTGAGCGCTAACCGTCCAACAAACGATCAACAGAAAAACAAACAAAATTCTAATTTTTGATCTCAAATAACCTCCACTTATTTCCCCTTTAAAATACTCATCGGCAGAATGAACTGGACCTGCACGCGGACCTGCCAATCCGGTCCGATATCCGGCTTGACGATGTTGTAGTAGGCGCCCACCTGCGCATTGACAGGGAGTTTTCCCAAACGGAAGAGCTTACCGATCCCTGCCCCGAGGGGAACGATCCATTTCTGGCCCGACGGAGCTTTCCAGTTGACCGTGATGATCGGGGCGCTGTTGACATACAATCCTCCTCCGAGCTGGCGGACGAGGAACAGATTGATGAGCCCTTTATTCACGGAGTCCCGATCGGAGTTTCCCGCCACCGACCAGACATTGTTGGCGAGAATACCGAGCGTCCAGGGGCCGGGTTGGGCCAGGGCTACCACCGAAGGACCGATACTCCACTTCTGTGATCCCCGTTTTTCACCGCCTGTGGGGATTTCCATGATCACTCCGGGCCCCCAGGTTAGACTTCCCGTGGCGGGCGGGACGTAAAAGGCCGTAAACTGGGTATCGGCCAGCCCGGATGAATAGGAACCGCTCTCTGCACCGATATCCGGTAAGCTAACAATCGGAAAGATCGTTCGGGTGATGATCTTGCCGCCGGCCAACGGTACGACCGGCTGAATGTTGAGCACATTCCGGCTTCGATCGTATTTTCCAAGGCCCGTGTCGATATTGTTCTGCAAGGGAAAACTTATCATATCAGCCAAAGGATTGGCCGCAGCCTGGGCCAATTCCTCGTTCGATTCCTGGGCCTGTAGAGCTAGGCCTGAACACAGCACAAACACGCTAAAGAAACACAACGATAAAAAAAGTTTTTTCATGTCAAATTTCTCCCTTTTCATGGGTTTTCTTTCTCTCTGAATACAGTTGAGATCTTTGTTTACGACCGACAAGTCGAACATCGATCTCGATGGAATTATATTGTTATACGAAAGCTATAGAAACACCTCGAGCCCCGCAATTCAATTCACCAGCCATTTCGTGATCTCGTCTTTTAATTCGGCGAGGAGAACCTTATACTCTTGACAAAGTTCATGTGAGTGTTTGTTGTCCGGAGGTAATTGACACCAGTATTCCACCGCCATCGCGCAGTCACGAAAATCCTTACACAGAGAGCGGAACGATTCATTTTTGCGATAGTGTGTCTCCAGGATATTCTTGTGCTCAGGGAATTGTTTCATAGCATGATTAAGTGGAGGAGGGATCATCTTTACTGTCCTCTCTTTGTTCCTTTATTCAACACAGGCCGATTGCCCCTCAGCGAAAAATGAGAAAAACTTGACATATTTCAGTGAAATCTATTAATTTAAGCTTCAGCGATGAAGATAACTTACATCTGCTTTTGCGACAAGTAATTTACCGTAAATTACTGTATGAGATCTCATCTTGAATGTGAATGTGAAGAAAAAAAAAGAACAGGTCAAAGTCCGGAAAAAGATCCCGCCCGCTGCAGAGATCCGCGCTGAGCTCAAACGGATTCTTGAAAGCCCGGATTTTGAAGCCTCTCAGAGATCGAAGGATTTTCTCCGATTTGTGGTGGAGGAGACTCTTTCCGGTCGCAGTCGCACCTTGAAGGGCTACACGATCGCCACTCAGGTTTTCGGCCGGAGGGAGGATTTCGATCCCATCCTGGATCCCATTGTACGGATCGAGGCGGGCAAACTGCGCCGGGCGCTGGACCGCTATTATTTCTTGAGTGGAAAGAACGATCCTGTACGCATCCAGATCCCCAAGGGAACCAATGTGCCTGGATTTCATGAACAGACTGGGATGGAATCGGATGAGACACCTGAGACAAAAAAGGCCCCTGAAGCCAGTTTTGAGGGCTCCTGGCCTTCTGTGCTGGTGCGGCCATTCCTGAATTTGACAGGAGATCCGGACAAAAGTTTTTTAGGAATAGGATTGGCATCAGATCTCGCCACCGAAATCTCTCGTTTCCAGGAAATAGAGGTTCTTTTTTCCAGTCGGGAGGAACACAAAAGAAGCGTTACGGATAGTGAAGCCCGCTATGTCATTGAAGGGAACTTTCGTGAAGATAAACAAGGAATCAAGCTAAACGTCAATTTGATCGATACAATTAAGAACAAATATTTATGGAGCGACACCCACAGATTACTCTTCGAGGATGCTGGGATGACCGAATTTCAGGAGAAATGCGCGCATGAAATAGCAGCCAAGGTCACAGGGGAACGCGGAGTCATAGCCAGGGCTCTATCTCTGGAATCAAAAGGCAAACTGCCGACCAAACTGAAGACCTATGAAGCTATCCTGAGCTATTACGAGTTCGACCAGCTGCATACTCCTGAGAGCTTTTTACGAGCGAAAGAGGCATTGGAGTACGCCGTTAATATCGAACCGGAATGTGGTCAGGCCTGGAGTATGCTCGGCCGCCTTTACGGGAACATCTACAGCCTGGAGCATCCCGGTTTTGAATCCGCTTTGGAAAAAGCCCTCGATTATGCCAGAAAAGGCATTCAGTTGAATCCGGAAAATCAGCGGTGCCGAGTCATATTGGCTTTTGTTTATATGTTCAACAATGAAATCGATGCTGCACGGACAGAGATCAATCGGGCGCTGGCCATGAATCCGAATTCCCTTTTCATGCTCGACGGGATCGGTTACCTGTTGACCTTGCTGGGAGATTGGGAGCGCGGTCCGGAACTGATAAGGGAAGCGATGGAGAGAAATCCTTATTACGGATTCTATGTTCATTATGCCTTATGGGTGGAATGGATTCGTCAGAAGGATTACGAACAGGCCTATCTCGAGACATTGAACTTCAAAATACCCTCTCTTTTCTGGGAACCTCTGATCCAGGCATCGACTTTCGGACAGTTGGGTCGATACGAGGAAGGAAAACAGGCTGTTGAAAAGCTGCTCGAGCTTAAACCGAACTTTCCGGAGCGTGGCCGCATCTTGATCAAACACTACATAAAGTTCGACGACATCGTCGACCGGATAATAAACGGACTGAGCCAAGTAGGCCTTCAGATCTAATAGAATATTCACCCCTGTTGCAATTCCCAAAAAAGCCTGTTTGTTTCCGGCCTTTTGTAGAGACCTTTTTGAAGAAGTGTTCCTTTCTTTTCAATCAGCTTTGGAATGCCGTTTCCGTTGCCGTTCCCGTTGGTAATTTACGGTAAATTACTGGACATTCGATTTTATTGACATTATCTTACCAAACGAACATGAGGATTACACTAATTATTGCAAGGTAGGTCTTCCATGAGAAACATGACAAAAAGCATTAT
>JASFEP010000225.1:0-7242 GCA_050124775.1 Candidatus Aminicenantota bacterium | reverse complement strand
AAACGAATGATCTGGTAGAGGGGGCTTACAACAACAAGATGCCAGCTGTTGCTCTAACAGATCATGGGAATATATTCGGCGCGGTCAATTTTTTCAGGCAGGCCCATGCGAAACAGATCAAACCTATACTAGGATGTGAGATTTATGTGGCCCCCCGCAGTCGCTTCGATAAGAAGGCCGGGAAATCGGGTTCTGTCCACAACCATCTGGTTCTCCTCGTGAAGGATGAGAGGGGATACCAGAATCTCTGTGAACTCGTAACCAAAGCGTATCTCGAAGGATTCTACTACAGGCCTCGTATCGATAAAGAGCTATTGGCCAAGCACAGCCAAGGACTTATCGGCCTCTCCGGCTGCCTGAAAGGAGAGGTGAGCGCCTATCTCACGATGGGGCTTGAAGACAAAGCTGAAGAAGCGGCCCTCGAGTATTCTTCACTCTTTGCAGATGGAGATTTTTACATCGAGCTTCAAGATCATGGCCTTCCTCCTCAAAAGCAGGTCAATCCCAAGCTCATCCAGGTGGCCAGGAAATTGAATATCCCTCTGGTCGCAACCAATGATGTCCATTATCCGAAACGGGAGGATGCAGAAAGCCAAGACATCCTCCTCTGTATCCAGACCAACAAAAAAGTGACTGATTTGGATCGGATTCGATTCGGATCTGACGAGTTCTACTTCAAGTCGGGCGAAGAAATGTGGGAGTTGTTCAAGGATGTCCCAGAGGCGATCGACAACACGACAAAGATCGCAGCGCGATGCAATTTTGATTTTCCTTCCTCAGGATATTTCCTCCCTCGGTTCGAACCACCAGACGGAATATCATTGAGCGAGTACTTCGAGGAGGTTGCAAAGGAGGGATTCCAAGCTCAGTTGGAGAGAATCCGCACCCGGATCGCAAATAAAGAGCTCCCGAGCCTCAAGGAATATGAATCCCGTCTCGAGAAGGAAATCCGCCTGGTCAGGGAAATGGGATTCGAAGGGTACTTTCTCATTGTTTGGGACCTCATTCGGGAGGCGAAATCGAAAAATATTCCCGTAGGTCCAGGCAGAGGTTCAGCCGCCGGAAGTCTGTTGGCCTTCAGTTTGGGCATCACGGATATCGATCCTCTCGAATACGACCTTCTCTTCGAACGATTCTTGAACCCGGAGAGAATCAGCCTTCCCGATATCGACATTGATTTCTGCGGGAGAAGGCGCGATGAGGTTATCTCCTATGTGACGCACAGATACGGGAGGGACAGCGTCTGCCAGATCATTACCTTTGGGACTATGGCGGCACGTCAAGTCGTCAGGGATGTGGGAAGGGCTCTTGAAGTTCCTCTTCCCGAGGTCGATAGGATCGCCAAGATGATCCCTCCCTTCGGTCCGGATGCCACGATACAAGGCGCGTTGAAGAACATCTCACAGCTGAAGGAATTGAGAGAGAAGAAGCCCAAGATCGCACACCTGCTTGCCATCGCTCAAAGGCTCGAGGGACAGGTCAGACATCCGTCAATCCACGCGGCCGGGATTGTCATTACTCCGAGGCCGCTTGTCGAATTCATGCCCCTCTACCAATCGGTCAAAGGCGAAATAACCACGCAGTTCCCCATGCAGGATATCGAAGCCATCGGACTCCTCAAGATGGATCTATTGGGATTGAGGAATCTGACCGTCATCCAGGACACGATAGTTCTGGTGGCAGAAAGCACAGGAGAACAAATCGACGTCAAGAATATTCCTCTCGATGATCAAAGGACCTTCGAGCTGTTCCAGGCTGGAAATACGGACGGCGTGTTCCAGTTCGAAAGCCAGGGTATGAAAGACCTGCTCAGGAATTTCAAGCCGGAGAGCTACCGCGATCTCATCGCATTAAATGCCCTGTACAGGCCGGGTCCTCTCAAAAGCGGCATGACAGATGAGTTCATAAAATGCAAGAATCATCCTGATCGCGTAAAGTATGAATTCCCAGAACTCGAACCCATCTTGGAGGAAACCAAAGGGCTAATCGTCTATCAAGAACAGGTCATGCGGATTGCAACGGAGATCGCAGGCTTTTCGATGGCGGAAGCAGATATTCTGAGAAAAGCCATGGGGAAGAAAAAAACGGCTGTGATGAAGGCTCAAAAACAACGTTTTGTCCGGGGTGCAAAGGAGAAAGGAATTAGCCACGCAAAGGCTGTCAAGATATTCGAGCAGATCAAGTACTTTGCAGGCTACGGATTTAATAAATCCCACAGTGCTGCCTATGCATACCTGGCATATCGAACCGCGTATTTGAAATCCCATTTCCCGATATATTTTCTGGCCCTCTTTTGACCTCCGAAGCCGAAAGAGGGGCGACCGCTCAGGTCGTGAAATACATCAACGAATGCAAAGAAATGGGTATCCAGGTTCTCCCCCCGGACATCAATAAAAGTGGCGTGAATTTTACCGTCGAGGGAGAAGGGATCCGGTTTGGGCTCGCGGCCATTAAAAACGTAGGGGAAGGGGCCATCCGGGATTTGATAGCAGTCAGAGAACGGAACGGAGAGTTCCGATCGCCTTTTGACCTCTTCAGGGGGGAAAGTCCCAAAATTGTCAACAAAAAAGTTCTCGAAAGCCTGATCAAAGCAGGGGCATTCGATGCTTTGGGTTGGAAGAGATCCCAGCTTTTTCACCTCATCGATAAGATGGTTGACTTCAGCCACGAGCTCCAGAAGGCCAGAGCCTCAAAGCAAAATCTCCTTTTCGGTGCAGGGCAGGTCGAGCCGCCCCCTATACCGCCAGAGATCGAAGAGATGAGAGAGTGGGATGAATCCCTCCTCCTTTCTTATGAAAAGGATGCCCTCGGATTCTACATAACGGGGCATCCTCTGGCTCACTACAGCAGTAGCCTGAGCCGGCTTGTTTCCTGCCCAATCAGCAAATTTGATGAGGAGAAAGCGTTTAACACGGAAGTGTCTGTAGCCGGAATCATAACCTCCTTGAAATCCATAAAAACTCGAAGAGATGAACGGATGGCCACCTTCATCTTGGAAGATCTGAGCGGCCGTATTGAGGTTGTGGTTTTCCCTGACTGCTACACCAAGTATTATGATCATTTGAGCGAAGACCAGCTCGTATGGGTGAAGGGAAAGTTTCTTGGCGAAGGGGAAAGCCGGAGGATCCATCTTCTCCAGATCATGAGTCTCTCCGATGCCCTTGAAAAGCAGGCGAAAAGGATGTACCTGCGGATCTGCCTTCCCGGGATCGAAGAGTCGATCTTCGAGGAATTAAAATCCATACTGGAAAATCACCGCGGTCACTGTCCTGTTTTTTTTGAGTTGGAAACACCGCAATCCTACCGCATGGTCGTCAAGTCTGTGGATATCGAAGGCGTATCCCCTTCGGAGGAGCTCAGCAGGAATATCGAAGAACTGCTCGGTGAACGCTCCGTCTACATAGAATATTGATCCCAGCGATCCATCCGTGCGGTCTTTCTGTCGGTTTCACAGGGGCACCAATTTTTACTTTCTTCCAACGGGTCTTTTTGCTATTTTATACACGAGGAGAACGCAATAATTTACGGATTTTAATGTCGAACTTCGATGCCCTATAAGATTCTTGTTGCACACAACAGTCCTTCAGTCCTAAAGGCCCTTCTGCTGGCTTTTCCTGAACCTGATTATGAGGTTTTTCTCTTCAAGAGCGGTGTGGATGTGATGCAAGAGGTCAATCAGATCGCTCCGGATGCCATTTGTCTCAGCCTGTCTATCCATCAGGAAAACGGCTTTGAGATCGGACGGTATCTGAAGGAGCAGGAAAAGTTCAAACAGATCCCGCTGATCCTGTTCCATGGAGCATTCGAATCCGTTCAGCAGGAGAATACGGAGGGATTTGTATACGATGCGCTGGTTCAGGAGCCTTTCGATTCGAGAAAACTCGTCCAGATGACCCTCGAGCTCATTGAAAAAAAAAGAGGCCCTCAGACATTGCCCGAGGAGCCTGATCTGGAGAGGTCCCTTGACGAGGAAGACCACATTGCCCTGGATGATGACATCAAGGAATTCGTCCGTAAAGAGATCTATGAAGCTGAAAAGGAGCTGGAGAAGAGGATACGCGTGCGGGTACTTGCCGAGTTGAAGGAATTTCTGCGCAAGAAATAAGAATTAGGGGGGTAGATCCGCAGAGGAGAAAGAGGATGCTTTTAGCCATCGACATAGGGAATACAAACATCCAAGCGGGCATTTTTCGGGGAAAAGAGTTGGACAAGCACTGGAAGATCAGATCCGAGAGGGAGAAGACCTGTGATGAATACAAAATCGCTCTTTTGAGTCTTTTTTCCCTCTCCGAGCTCGAAGTTAGTATGGTGAAGTCTGTCATTATTTCCAGTGTTGTTCCTCCGTTGACCCCTGTCTTTAAGGATTTGAGCCGGGCATTGTTTCGTTCCAATCCCTTGGTCGTCGGGCCGGGCCTAAAGACCGGAATGCCCATCCTTTATGAAAACCCTCAGGATGTGGGCGCAGACAGGATTGCGGCTTCGGTGGCGGCACTCGAGCGGTACGGAGGACCCGCGATCGTCGTGGATTTCGGGACAGCCACAACTTTTGACGCTGTCTCCGCTCGGGGAGAATATTTGGGGGGAGCCATCGCTCCAGGTATACAGATCGCTGCGGAGGCCCTTTACCTGAAAACAGCCAAACTCCCGAGGATCGAGATCGCAAAATCCAAAAGGGCCATCGGACGGACGACGGTAGAGAGCATGCAATCGGGCTTGTATTTCGGATACATAGGACTCGTTGCTAACATCATCAAAGCCATCCAGGAGGAACTCGGAGGGGAATGCACAGTCGTAGCGACAGGGGGGCTTTCTTCTCTTATTTGCAACGAGATCGATGTGTTTTCCCATCATTCTCCTTTCCTCATCTTAGATGGGCTCCGGATCATCCATGAGAGAAATGCCGACTGATCGAGCGAGTTGGTTCAACGGATCATAGTTCTATGGCACAAAAAATCGGATTGGACAGACGAAGCGCTTACTACAGAACGATAGAGAAATTATTTATCGACCTTCGCGGGGCTCCATTCTTACTGTCCTCCAAAGAGCTTTACATAATCAAGCAATGGGAGGAAGGAGGCATCCCGCTGCGAGTGGTTTTGGAGGGGATCAGGAGGAGTTTTGAACGATCCCGCCCCCAACAGGGAAAGCGGCGCATCTCCCTCGATTATTGCCACCCTAATGTCATGCGAGCATTCGCTCAGTACAAAAACAGACGGGTCGGACAAAAGAGAGAAAAGGCCATGGGAGAGAAGAGTAGGAACCCTGAGCTCCTCCTTGAAGTCGAAAGGTTTCTTACGGATATCCCTGAGGAGCTTTGCGCTTTGAGACCTATTTTTTCAAGCCTCCAAAAAAAACTATCGAGCGGAAAAGCTACCGAAGAAGAGCTTGAGATGGCCGAGGAGACCGTCGAAGGATTGATAGAAGAGAGTGTCACTTCGGCTGAGCGCAAGAAGATTACAGAAAAGATGAGGTCCGAATTCGGAAGCCTCACAGGTGCGAAATTCGATCAGGTCTTCAGGATTATGGCGGTGAAGCAAAAGAGGGAAAAACACAAGATCCCACATGTTTCTCCATTCTACTACTGAGGAATTCCCCTTTTATGCGCAAGCAAGTCTTCGCTCTACTCGAAAAAAACAAAAATGGGATGTCCCTCTCGAAGATCGTGCGGGCACTTCATCTCAAGGCGGATGAGAAAACCCTCCTCGAAAAGACTCTCAGAGAGATGGAGGATCTTGGGGCCATCATCAAGGCGAGAAAGAGATATTTTGTCCGTCAGCGCTCGAGCCTTGTCAGGGCGAAGCTCATATCTACCCATCCAGGCTTCGGATTTGCCAGGCCCGAGGATGAATTGCTCGAGGATATCTTTATTCCCGCCCGCTATTCTGGAGGGGCTCTCCGCGGAGACCTCGTGGAGGTCTTCTATAAGAAGAAAGGAGCCAAGGGGAAAAACGAAGGACGTGTCGTCAGAATCCTGGAACGCGCCCAAGAGACGATGGTCGCAGCCGTAAGAAGGTCGAACGGAAAAATCTCTATCACTCCCTTCGATTCTCTCTCGCCCGAGGATCGGTTTCTCTCCGGGCCAGATTGCCAGGGGCTTCAGGATGGCCAGATCGTGAAGGTTGACAGAAATAGCCTTGCCATTAAGGAAATTCTCGGGTTCCCGGATGATGAGGGCGTCGACACACAAGTCATCATCGAAAGGTTCGGCTTATCTTCTGAATTTTCAGAGAGGGCCTTGGATGAGGCATACAGAGTCCCTGCGGAATTCGGTGCGGGAGATGTCGATGAAAGGAAGGATTACAGGGGATGGACGACCTTTACGATAGATGGTCCCGATGCGCAAGATTTTGATGATGCGGTGAGCATCAGGTTGACAGAGAGAGGGAATTATCTTTTAGGCGTTCACATCGCAGATGTTTCCCATTATATCCGGGAAGGCTCTTCCCTGGATGAAGAAGCTTTGTATAGGGGAACCAGCGTGTATTTTCCGGGCCTAACTCTTCCCATGCTTCCAGAGAGGATCTCCAACCACATCTGCAGCCTAAAGCCCAACGAAGACAAGCTTACCGTCTCGGTCATGCTAGAGGTCGATCGAGACGGTCGGGTTTTGCGGTCGGAATTCCACCCCTCGCTCATAAGGACTGTGGAACGGATGACTTACGATTCGGTCTTCCGGATCTATGAGGGAGAACGTGAGGCGATGCACAGGTTTTCGGGCCTTCTTCCGGATCTGCATCTCATGCGCGAACTCGTACGGCTCATGAAGGAAAGAAGGAGGGAATCCGGGAGCTTGGATTTTGACCTCGTGGAACCCGAACTGGTGTATGAAGAGGGAAGGATTCATTCAGTCGTCCCCTTCGAGAGAAACGAGGCCCACCATTTGATCGAAGAGTTCATGGTCGCAGCCAATGAAGCGGTTGCTTCATTTCTCCTCCAAAAAGAGGTTCCATCGATCTTTCGCATCCACCCCCCTCCTGCCCAAGATGATCTGAGAAGGCTGGGGGAGATGCTCTCCCATTTTGGGATTCTTCTGCCCGATTCCAGAAAATTACGAGCGAGGGATCTGCAATCCGCTCTGGATCAGGCCCAGGGGAAGCATGAAAAACATTTTGTGGCATCCCAAGTGCTCAAGAGTCTCCGTTGGGCACTTTATTCCGAAGAGAGCCAGGGCCATTTCGGTCTGGCTAAAAAGAATTACACACATTTTACCTCGCCGATACGCAGGTATCCTGACCTGGTCGT
>JASFEP010000224.1:0-7366 GCA_050124775.1 Candidatus Aminicenantota bacterium | reverse complement strand
TTTTATTGTGATATAAAAGAGCCTTCTTTTTAATATTTAAAGAGAAGGAGGACGGATGAAACATTACAAACAAAATTTCTGGAAAACGGCACTGGTCTGCCTTTTCCTCGTCGGAGTTATTTCGCTCGGATTTTCGATCCAAAAGAACGAGCAGAAGGTTATTCAGAACACAGACCCTGCTCTCCGTATGAAATGGTTCGGTGAGCATATGGACATGAAGCAAAACTCCCCGTTCAAGGAAATGACCTGGCAGCACCTGGGTCCCACGAACGTGAGCGGCCGCAGCACGGATATCGCCGTGGTAACCCCCAAAGGCGAAAGCTACACGATCTATGTAGCGACAGCATCGGGCGGAGTGTGGAAAACGGATAACGAAGGAACCACCTGGGAGCCCATCTTCGACCAGGAGGCATCCACTTCCATCGGGGATGTGACGATCGCTCCCACGGACGACAATATCATCTGGGTGGGAACCGGCGAGCCGAATATTTTCCGCAGTTCGATGGCGGGGAGCGGCGTGTACAAATCCACAGATGGGGGAAAGACCTGGCGTCACATGGGATTGACAGATACGCACACCATCGCCCGGGTCGTCATCCATCCGCAAAACCCGGATATCGTCTACGTGGCTGCCTCCGGGCACGAATGGACCGATAACGAAGAACGAGGCGTTTACAAATCCACAGACGGAGGCGAAACATGGCGCAAGGTCCTATACATCAACGAGAGGACAGGGGCCATCGATCTGGTGATGGACCCCACAAACCCAGAGACCCTCTACGCAGCCACCTGGCAGCGGATCCGCCTGAAATGGAACGACCCCAGGATCTTCGAAGGATACAAGGAGAGCGGTATCTACAGGACTTCCGATGGCGGTGCGAACTGGATCCCCATCAATAACGGCCTTCCAGAGCCTAAATACAGAGGGAGGATCGGCATCGATCTGGCCCCGTCCAACCCGAATGTGATCTGCGCCTTTGTCGACAACTATGAGTTATCCAGGGAAGCGGCACCTGGAGAGATCGATTCTTATGGTCGCCCCTCGAGCGGTTACATCAAGGGGGCCACCGTCTACAGGTCGGACGACAGGGGGGAAAACTGGAGGCTGATGAGCGGCCAGGACGAAGAGATGAAGCAGTACATGGAACGCCACTCGGCCACTTACGGATGGGTGTTCGGCCAGATGCGCGTGGACCCCAACGATGCAGACACCATATACACGATGGGTCTCGCACTCAACGTGTCCAATGACGGGGGTAAAACCTTCCGTCGCTTAGAGGGAATGCACGGCGACCATCACGGCCTGTGGATCGACCCCGACAATTCCGATTACATCGTCAACGTGAACGACGGGGGGATTGTGATCTCCTACGACCGGGGCGAAAATTGGCGTCAATTCACCCACAACCTTCCCGTCTGCCAGTTTTTCAACATCAATCACGACATGGACACCCCCTTCCATGTGTACGGTTCCATGCAGGACCACGGAAGTTACAGGGGAGTGGTGGACTTGAGCCAGGGCAGAGACAAGATCCCTGCCGTGGCATTCGAACGAGCCCCCGGCGGAGAGGGATGCAGCCACGCCATCGACCCCAGAGACCCGGATATCGTCTACTCCGCAGGTTTTTACGGGCGCATACAGCGCTCAGACCTCAGGATCCCCGGACGGGAGGGCACGACCTCGATCGTCCCGAGAATGTACGAGAACGAACCCCGCCTCAGAGGACAGTGGGTCGCTCCTTTTATCCTCTCACCCCACAGCCCCGACATCATCTACCACGGCATGCAGTATCTGTTCCGTTCCAAAGACCGAGGCGATACCTGGGAACGTATCAGCCCGGACCTCTCCTACAACATCAAATCCATGATGGGCGACATTCCTTATCAGACGATTTTTGCCATCTCCGAGTCTCCCCTCAAATTCGGACTGATCTACGCGGGAACGGACGACGGCAAAATCCACGTCACCAAGGACGGCGGAGCGAACTGGCAGGAGATCATGGATGGCCTCCCTTACAGAAAGTGGGCCTCCCGCATCGTCGCCTCCGCCTTCGATATGGGGACGGTTTACTTGACTCAGAACGGAAAACGTGACGACGATTTTGCGGCCTATGTCTGGAAATCCACCGACTATGGGAAGACATGGCAGGATATCTCAGCAGGTATCCCCTTAGGACCAGTCAACGTCATCCGGGAAGACCCTTCGGATAAAAACATCCTTTACGTCGGAACCGACATCGGTGTTTATGTATCTAAGGATGCCGGAGCGACCTGGGATGTGCTGGGAGGGAACCTTCCCTCGACATTCGTTCACGACCTCATCATCCACCCCAGGGATAACATCATCGTGATTGCCACCCACGGCCGCGGCATGTGGGCCATGGATGCCGAACCCATAAATAAAAAGGAAGAGAGGAGGCGCAACCGTAACCGAAGACGGTAAAAAAAAGATCTGCTCAGGCCCTTATCCGGAGAATCTATTAGCGGTGATGTCTCCAATCCGATACTTGATAGAAATGCTCCAGCTCCTTCCAGAATTCCTTCATATCCCCAGTCATGATGATCATATCCTGCTTTTTCCCTGAGATATCGCGCACATAATCCGGAATCATGGTCTCCTCACGGAGGCCGAGCTTGTGGCAGATGGCACGCGCCGCCTTCTGCGGCCGCATGATCCTCACGATGACGTTTTTCACGTTTTTCTGTGCAGCCAGATAATACAGCTCCCTGAGCATGATCGTTCCCAGACCTTTGTGCTGGAAATTTTTGGCCACGATCACCCGGAGCTCGCCCTGGTCCTTGCGCCATTCCTCAGCGGAGAGCTCCAGATTCCCATCCGCGATGATCTTACCGTCCGTAAGAGCCACGAGCC
The DNA here is from genome assembly GCA_050124775.1 of Candidatus Aminicenantota bacterium. GTDB lineage: Bacteria > Acidobacteriota > Aminicenantia > Aminicenantales > Aminicenantaceae > WTAW01. The sequence continues at coordinate 4,494 of JASFEP010000224.1, read as the reverse complement.
GGAAAAAATTCCCCTGTTTCATCTGTTTGATCCTCTGCGCGACCACGTCCCTCTTTGTGACATCCACCCGGAAGTATCTCCTGTCCTTTACCGGAAGTTCACTGTAAAACTCCATCAAGCGGTCCAGGTCCTTCAAAGTGAGGTTTCTTATCGTGACCTCCGTTCCATCTTTTAGAAATTCCTTCTTTTCCATCGGGAGTATCCTCCTTGTTCGATTATAGATTGAAAAACTGCGAAAAAAATTTTCCCCGGTGTTGCGCACAGCGTGTGCCAACAGGTCATTAAACGATCGAATCTATATGTTTATTTTATTGCATTTTTCCCGCGTTGTACAGAGTTTTTCACCACGGTAAGCATTTCCGAAATCTTGGCGGCTAGTAAACCTGTTGCTGTGTCGAATGGTCCGATTGTGCGGTGGAGAAAACTGCAAGAATGGTTGATCGGGCATGCTCCATCTCCCGATTGGAGGTGTGAGCGAAGCCCTCATGTCCAAGCCGAGTTTCCACGCTGGAAAAACTGCGCGTGTTTTCGAACCACTCATTGGACCACTGGGAACTTCATTCATCCGGTATTGGAAATGCTTTCTCCCTCACAATTGCCCTGGAACTGAAAAATGGGATGCTCATTTACACGGCCCGGTGCAAAAAAGATCTCGGTACGCAAATCTTCGCCCCTATTGCCTTTGTACGGCCAGCCTCAAGGGTAAGCTTTCGGCGGGAGCTGTTTCATCCGCCCGAGCTGGGTTATCGTGTATATGATCAGGGCGACCCAGATCAGACCGAAGCTCACGAGATGTGTCGTCGTGAACGGCTCTTTGAATACAAAAATTCCGAGAAGAAGCGAGATCGTGGGCGCCAGATACTGGAAAAAACCGATCATCGAAAGCGGTATTCGGCGCGCCCCCTTGGCGAACCACACCAGGGGAACAGCCGTGACGATACCGGCTCCCATAAGAAGAAGGTGCGTGGTGGCGGTTGCTCCCATGACCGCACTTGATTTTCCGTAAAAAAGGAACAAGACGTATACAAGAGCCAGGGGCGAAAGGATCGCCGTCTCTGCCGTCAGTCCCTTGATCGATCCCACACGGGAGGTTTTTCGCATCAGACCGTAGAGACCGAAGCCTACGGCGAGCGACAGAGCGATCCAGGGGATTCTCCCGTACTGGATGGTCAAAATGGCCACGCCGAGGATGGCCAGCAAAAAAGCGACATTCTGCCAGAAGGTCAGCCGCTCTTTCAAAAATATCATCCCCAGAACAACACTGATGAGGGGATTGATGTAGTACCCCATGCTGGCTTCGACGACATGGTCGGTGATCATGGCCAGGATGTAGATGAACCAGACAGCTCCGATGATGACAGCACTGACCAGGCTCGACAGCATGTCGCGTTTATCCGTGTAGGCGCGTCTGAACTCAGGCCATCGTTTCCTGACAGTGTTGAAGATGCAGAGGAAGATAAATGACCAGATAATCCTGTATGCAAGGATCTCCCGGGCCGGAACATGCTTGAGAGTCTTCCAATAAAGGGGAAGCACTCCCCAGCTAACATAGGCGGCAATGGCATACCACATACCGATCCAATTTTCTCTTTTTCGACTTTCCAATGGAACTTTCCGAAAAAAAACTTGTCAAACGAACTGTCATGAACGATTCAGAGCTATTACATACACATACGAAAAGGATTTCAAGTGGTTTTTGGAAAACAGTCTTCGGCAGGCATTCTTTTTTAAGACCGTGGGGAATAATCTCCCCCATAAGATGTATAGAGGTGTGGGGATGGAAAACAAAAATGGGGTTAGAAACAATTCCAATATGGAGGCAAAAATGACAGGAAAAAATCGGTTTGGAATGGTGACCGTAAGTTTGATTCTCGGCTTGGTGCTCGTACTGCACGCATCCCCGGCAAAGAATATCGGCATCATCAAAGGGCATGTTTACGACACCCAGGGCAATGCCTTGGCTGGAGTGATCCTGACAGCGAAGAACGTAGCGACCGGTCAGGAATCGAAAACGATCTCGGGCCAGAGCGGGTATTTTGTTTTCAAGGGATTGGCCTTCGGCACCTACAAGGTGAAGGCCGAACTACCGGGGACCAAGGGCATGGTTCTCAGGGCTGAGATCTCGGCCGGAAAGAAAATGGCAACCCTGATCTTCAAGCTCGAAGCTTTACCCATGCTCACCGAAAAAGAGGAAGTTCTGATGGATAAAGCCGTGGCGAACGCGATTGTGGGCGGTATCCGGCGGGAGGGGAGAAAACGTGGGAACTACCAAATGAGCCCTGCCGAAGCACCCTATCCAGCATCCCACACCAGTCCATTCAACACCGAAGAGTACGACAGGATCTACGAGAATATTTTTCTCGACGCCCTGAAAAATCCCCTTTCGACCTTCTCCATCGATGTGGACACAGCGTCCTACGCCAACATCCGGCGGTTCATCAACAACAATCAGTATCCCTACAAGGATGCGGTCAGGATCGAAGAGATGATCAACTACTTCGCCTACGACTATCCTCTGCCGACGAAGAAACATCCCTTCGCAATCTACACCGAGATCTCTGCCTGCCCGTGGGATCCGGACCATCGATTGATCCACATCGGGCTTCAGGGAAAGATGCTGGAATCCAAGGAGCTCCCCCCGAGCAACCTGGTGTTTTTGCTGGACGTTTCGGGGTCTATGGAGCCGGCCAATAAACTCCCACTTCTCAAAAAGGCTTTTAAGCTTTTGATCCATGAGCTCGGCGAGAAGGATAGAGTATCTATAGTGGTCTATGCAGGAGCAGCCGGGTTGGTGCTTCCGTCCACACCGGCCGACCAGAAAGATAAGATCCTGGCTGCCCTCGACAGGCTGAGTGCCGGTGGTTCGACCGCAGGTGGCGCCGGTATCCAACTGGCCTATAAGGTGGCCTGGGAGAACTTTATTCCCGACGGGAACAACCGGATCATCCTGGCAACGGACGGCGACTTCAACATCGGTGTGTCCAGCACATCCGAGCTCGTGCGGATGATCGAGGGAAAGCGGAAAAAGGGCATTTTCCTGACGATCCTGGGTTTCGGCATGGGGAACTACAAGGACGGCCGCATGGAACAGATCGCGGACAAAGGGAACGGCAACTACCACTATATCGACAACCTGCTCGAGGCCAAAAAAGTCTTTGTCAACGACATGCGCGGCACTCTTTTTACGATCGCCAAGGATGTCAAGATCCAGGTGGAGTTCAACCCCGCCAAAGTGAAGGCCTACAGGCTCATCGGCTACGAAAACCGGCTGCTCAAGAAGGAGGATTTCGACGACGACACCAAAGATGCCGGAGAACTGGGCGCAGGCCACACGGTGACGGCTCTCTATGAGGTCATCCCCTATGGGAGCGAGGAAGAGGTCCCTGTGGTGGGAGACCTCAAGTACCAACTGGTCAAGATCGACCCCAAAGCTTACAAGAGCAAAGAGATCCTGACGGTCAAATTGCGGTACAAACAACCTGACGGAGATAAGAGCCGGCTGATCGAGATGCCTCTGGCTGATAAAAACATCGCCATCGCTAAGGCATCCCGAAACTTCAAATTCTCTGCGGCTGTGGCCGAGTTCGGCATGCTGCTCCGGGATTCGGAATTCAAGGGGAAATCCTCTTATGATAACGTCCTCAAACTCGCCAAACAGGGCAAAGGCCCCGACACATTCGGCTACAGGACCGAGTTCATCAAACTCGTGGAGATGTGCCAGATCCTCGACACGGTGAGCAGTAAATAGTGAGCGAGAACGAATGAGAAACTGGCTAGATGGAACAAAGCCGCAAATAGGCCGATAGAGCTAAGCATCGAGTAGCTAGATATTTTTGGGGTGGCGCCAACCGGTCGCCGGCTAAGTGTCACCCCTTTTTCATCTATTTGCGCTTGTTCTTTTAGAGATTTTTTTCTTTACATAAATCGCAAACACAACAACTAGAACGACCACAATAAGAACGGTTAGGACAATCAACAGAAACGAATACTCAGCACCTGTTATCAGTTTTTCATTCGCGTCTATTATCGGCAAGATGACGTATGATCGATGTTCCTTACTCCTGTAAATAGTCACAGTGGGCGGCGGAGACAACTTAGGAGTTGCGGCATTATCTTTGTCAGCACAGGCGATTGTTACACGAATTCTGTGGCCAGCGTTGAACACATTGGAGGTGGGATGGAGATCGAATCGAAGCTCTGTTCGCTCTCCTGGAACTAAGTCCACAACGTCTTCTTCATAGCTCCTGTGGTAGGGAAGGCCAAGTTTGTCGTAGGGCGGATCATGGAGTGCCCTATGAGAGACTTTCAAGGTTCCCTCGGAGATGTAATGGCTCACACCCTCTGCATCCACTTCCTCAAGATAGGCAAAAAAATCCCTATCCTCAGCAGTCGAACTAATCCATATGCGGACCTCAGGATGTCCCGTTATTTCCACATCCTTATCCAGGATTTGTGTTGTGTATGTTAAGGCCTTCTTATCATTCGGGGTCATAT
>JASFEP010000223.1:0-7447 GCA_050124775.1 Candidatus Aminicenantota bacterium | reverse complement strand
CGGGCTTTTTGGAACGATCTTCGGTATCATCAATGCATTCCGTGGTATGGCTCTGACCGGTTCTGGTGGAATCGGTGCTGTTGCAGCCGGTATCGCTGAGGCGCTGATCACGACTGCCTTCGGAATCGGTGTTGCTGTCATCGCTCTCTGGTGCTTCAACTTCTTGAACACAAGAGTCGAAATCATCGGTGCCGAGATGTCCAACACAGCCTCTGAGGTAGTGGACTTCTTCGTCAGGAGAGAAACCCAAAAAGGCTAAAAACGATAATCCTTCAAAATAAACACCAAAGGGGATAAAAATGGGAGTTTCAATTCCTGGAAAAGAAGGCGGCGAAGTTAGTGCGGAACCTAATGTCGTTCCTCTCTGTGACGTACTGCTTGTTCTTCTCATCATCTTTATGGTCGTGACACCGCTCGTTCAAAAAGGAGTGGATGTCCGACTTCCTACCGCCCTTAACACCATAGACATGCCGGAAAATCCAGAAGTCGTCCTTTACATCAGAAAGGACGGTGCCCTCTACTTGAACGAAGAGCAGGTCCAGATGGATACTCTTGCAGCATTGTTGGAAGAAGCTTTTCTAGCGGCTAGCGACAAAAAACTCTATCTGAGAGCCGATCAGGAGCTGGAATACGGCAACGTCGTTGATATCATCGAGATCATGAAGGACGCGGGCGTGGAGATCGTTGGAATTATCACGGAAAAGAAAACAGAACGGATCGATTAGGAGTTCATCCGCATTATACATTTCCAGGTTCAGCTAAACAGGCTATAAATTATCGACTGACACCAAAGGGTAAGGAAAGGTAAGTTTCGACCTCTTCCTTGCCCTTTGGTTCTTTTTTTAGAACTTTTTTCCATATCTCCTTACTTTCCATACAAAAATACAAGGGTATTTTCCTGCCCGCATTTCCGAGACATTTTACGATTTTTTGGTAGAGCTCTATACGGAGAGGTTTGAAATAGCGGTATTTTCCGTCTTTTCCCCGGATGAGCTCTTCGTAAAGGATCCGGCTTTGAGGGGATCGTTTCGCAATGACCTCTTTGAGAGGGGGCGGAAACCGAAGGCTGCCAAGGCTTATCCAGGCAATTTTTTTGGGGTCGATCTGTGTGAGCATCAGCTCCACCACTCGGGCATAACCCTCTTCCCATCCCGGAGAGCGGATGATGGGATCGAAGTGGAAGGCAACTCTGTACCCTCGGCTTACGACCGAGCGGGCAGCCTCTATCCTCTGCCGAACAGATGGGGCTCCTTTCTCCTCTTCTTCGGCTATTTTTTCGGAATTGAGAGACCAGGCGATCACGATATTTTCGGAGGGCGGGATTTCGATCACATTGGAGATATTCGTCGTTTTTGTCTTGAGCTCGAAAAGAGCGTTCTTTTTATCTTTGAAATAACCGATTAATTCTATAGAACGGTCCGTAAGGTGGTCCAAAACCAAAGAATCCCCCAGTTCTCCGGTGCCGATACGGATGATGCGGTTACGGTGTCTGGAGAGGAACAGGTCCATCTCGCGCCACAGGTGATCGGTGTTGACATGGACGGTGATCAATGGATTATCCAGATAATTCTGGAGAATGCAGTAACTGCAGTCCAGGGGGCAGTTGAGATCTGTGTTGATGATGAAATAGTTGCAGCCGATATATTCGGGCGTACAGGGACAGGGTTTTACATACACGCCTTTTTGTTGCGTGATCCAAAGAATTTTTTTTCCTAAAAGAAGTGGATCTCTTGCGGTTTCGAGATCGGCGATGAGATCATCGGCATTTTCGACGATCTCGAAGGGAACATGGCTTGCCCTTTCCAGGATCTTATCCGTGAGGGGAAAATCGAGGCTTTCCTTTTGTATCACTATCTTTTCCGGAAAATAGAGATTACTTTTCATCTTTTTTGGGCGACGATTTCAGAAGCCTGGCGATTTTTTCGTCCGATACCAGTTCGTTGAGCTGGGCGAGCTTTGTTTGGAATTCCTCGACATCTTTAAAAGCGAACCAGACTTTGAACACTTCTCCTTCAAAAAAGGGGGACGGTTCTATTTTTATGCCATCGGGCCACTCCAGGTTTTTTTTCTGGAATGCAAAGGCCTCTGTCCAAGCGGCCAGCGTGGGATATCTCTGTTTGTAGATGAGGGATCTTATCGTATCGGCTTTTTGAAGAGCAGAAAAGTTTTGATCTTTAGTAGCTTTTTGAATATCAGCCCCTTTGAGGATATTCTTAACAGGATTACGATCCCTTTTGGATATCTCCAGCAGGTTCCGAAGGAGGTCTTTCTGTTTGTTCTGGCCTAAGGAAAGAAGGAGCGGCATTAAGAGCCGGCGCTCCTCTTCGCTGTATTCTGTCAAAAGCTCCACGACAGGATACGTCATGTTCTTAGAATGAATGACTGCTTTTGTCTCCGTGTCCAGCGCAGCGATTTGGAGGTAGGCATCCAAATATTTGGGCGTCTGAGGAATGTCGAGAAGGGAAAGGTGGTCGTTGACGATTTCACGCTCGGAAAGGCCCAGGTGCATCAACCGGCTGAGAATCCGAGCCTTTTCGAGCAGTGTGAAGGGTCGCGACGCCAGGTTCTCCTCGACAGCCAATCGGAATGCTTCAAGGTCATTCTGCCTCTCGAAAACAGAGCATGTGATGGAAGCCATCTCGCAACTCCGACAGGCCAGCACTCTCTTCCAGCCTGTCACGATGATGGCCTTTTGCTCTCTATATGTGATGACAGGAGGATGGATGAGGCCGATCTCCGAGATGGAACGGATGAGGGGTGCGAGCTCGAAAGTCTCGAAGGCGTATGAGATGCGGAATCTTTCGTCCTTAAATTCTATCGCGTCAAGCTTGATATCCTGTGTTTTCATGGACAATATTGTAGCTCAATGCGTGCTAGGATTCTATCGGTAATTGGCTATTGTAATGCTCATGTATTTTTGTTATCTATTCTTCGAGAGCAATGAAAAGTAAAGACGGGGAAAGTCTCATCAAACCTCAACCCCTAAAGGGTTTCGGCCAAAGGACAGTTTTGTATGTCCCCATGAATCTTCCTTCTTTCAAGATCCAGAATGTTCTTAAAGACAAAGCGAAATATGAAAAGATCACTCCGATGGGTCATTTGTATGGCTTTGCAAACAGTGTTGTTCTCGCACAATGTGTGGGGGCTCCCCTCGCTGTTATGGCACTGGAAAGATTGATCGCCTCGGGAGCCAAAGAGATCATTATCCTGGGTTTCTGTGGGGCACTCGATGAGTGCACAGACATCGGACAAGCCGTGAGCGTGACGAAAGCATTATCCGATGAGGGCACATCGAAGCATTATTTTTCCAGAAAAAGGTTATTCCGGGCATCTTCGAAACTAAGGACAAGAGTTGAAAATACCCTAGCGGATCGAGCGCTTTCCTTCGTGAATGGTCCTGTCGTATCCACAGATGCGCCTTTTCGAGAAACACGGATATGGCTGGATCGCAACCGAAAGAAGGGCATCGCTTATGTGGACATGGAGACATCGGCCGTTTTTGCTCTAGCCCATTTTTATGGCATTCATGCGGCCGCGCTGCATATGGTGAGCGACACGCTCACATCGACCTCCCACCGAATGGGATTTCACTCGCTAAAACTCGCCCGGAATATCCAGAGATACTTTTTGCCATTCATCGATCCAAAAAGGTGAGTCGGTATCGATCGACGGAGGTCTTTATGATTCAGATATGTTGTTTGATTTCAATCTTAACTGCAAAGAGGAAAATGATATGAAACCGAAAGTCTTAATCACGCATAGACTGCTCCCAGAAGCCGTCACATATTTGGAGCAGCACGTAGATTCCGAGCTAGGAACAAACGATGCGTTTCTGAACAAAGAAACGCTCATCGAAAAAGTGAAAAACAAAGAGGGGATCCTGTCTCTGCTCACAGCTTCCATCGATAAAGATGTCATGGACGCTGCTCCCGAGCTAAGGATTATCGCCAACTGCGCAGTAGGATATGACAACATAGACACCGAACATGCCCGGAAAAAAAATATAATGGTGACCAACACGCCAGGCGTATTGACGGAGACGACAGCCGATCTCACCTGGGCGCTCATCCTCGCTGTGGCGCGAAAGATCCCTCAGGCGGATGCATTCGCGAGGGCGAAAAAATACCTTGGTTGGGAACTCGATCTGTTCCTCGGTAAGGAGATCACGGGAAAATGTTTGGGAATCGTGGGCATGGGCCGCATAGGGAAAGCGATAGCCCAGAGAGCCATGGGATTCCAGATGAAGGTCATCTACACTGACCCGAAAGAACTCTCAGAAGAGGACACAAAGAAATATAACGGATCCTGTGTTCCTTTGGATGAGCTGCTGCAGACAGCCGATATCGTTACGATCCATACCACTCTTAATCCCCAGACCCACCACCTTATCTCCAGAGAAAAGTTTCGACTGATGAAAAAAGATGGAATCCTGGTGAATGTATCCAGGGGACCCGTGGTGGATGAGGAGGCATTGGCCGAAGCTCTGAAGGAGAGGCGCATTTGGGCAGCCGGCCTGGATGTTTATGAAAGAGAACCGGAAATCGAAGAAAAGTTGCTCTCCCTGGATAATGTAGTTTTGTTGCCGCACATCGGGAGCGCAACCTATGAAACACGGCTTAAAATGGCAATGATGGCGGCAAAAAACCTTATTCAGGGATTATCCGGACAGAAACCGGATAACTTGATTTCCTGAGCCGTCATTTTTTGTTTTTGGCCTCTTCAGGAAGAGGCTCGTTCATGCTTCCTGTTCTGTAGCCTGCTAGATCCAGCGTCACGTATGCATAACCCAGCTGTTTGAGATTTGCGACGATCTTCGCTCTAAAAGAAGGTTCCAAGAGTCGCTGGAATCCCTCTGGGTCAACCTCTACCCTGGCGATGTTGTCATGATGTCTCACTCTGACCTGTGAGAAACCCAAAGACCATAAATATTCCTCAGCCTTAGCCACCTGTGCAAGCCTTTCCCTGTCGATCGCGGTGTCGTAAGGGAACCGGGAGGCTAGACAGGCAAGGGAGGGTTTATTCCATGTCGGAAGATTCATCTGTTTGGAAAGGGCACGGATCTCATCTTTTCGTAATCCCACTTCTTTCAGAGGAGACCTGATCCCCAATTCCTCACATGCCCGCATACCCGGTCTGTAATCATCCGTATCATCAAAATTGGAACCTTCGAGGACAAAGGATAGTCCTCTCTTCGCAGCGATCTCCTTCAAGGAGGAAAACAACTCTATTTTGCAATAATAACACCTCTCCGGTGGGTTGTTGGAAAAATCAGGATTGTCCAACTCCCGAGTTCGGATGACCGAGTGGGGAATATTCATTTGTTCAGCAAGCTCGATGGCCCTCTGTGTTTCTTTCTCCGGATAAGACTCAGAAGAAGCGATGACGGCAAAAATGCGATCTCTCAGAACATCCCGCGCGACTTTCACCAAAAATGTGCTGTCCACTCCGCCGGAAAAGGCCACAAGGGCGCTACCTATCTCTCGTAACACAGCTTTTAGTTCGTCATACTTGCGTAGTGTCTCTTTGGAGACATCTTTATTGCGATCGTTTTTAACCTTGTCCATCTGGCTCTTCCGATTATTTTTATAGAATATCTAGAATATTAGAAAAAGGCAAGGATCTTTATGCTTCTGTCAGCATTTCCAAAACCATGATAAATGACGGTCGAGTGTTTCAATCGGTGATTTCGAAAACGCTCTCAGTTTCCCTTCGAGGAAGATTCGCATGGACATGGAGGCTTCCAATCTGAAGATGTCCCATGCCTGATGTATCCTTCCCACGGTTTGCTCCATCACAGATTTGCGAACACTCAATATGACAATGGATTCCTCGACATCACGGTGTTGAGTATACTTACCATATGTCTGCCTGCCCGGGAAGCCGGTTTTATTCTTCGCGTTCTACGAGGCTAAGGACTTCGGCTATGAACTCCGGGACAATCTCGTCTTCTTTTAAGCGCCTGACCAATTTCCCCTTTTTGAAAACCACACCCGCTCTCCTGCCACAGGCCACACCGATATCTGCCTCCTTGGCCTCCCCGGGACCGTTGACCATACACCCCATCACAGCCACCGTGATATTCGCTTTGAGCGAAGAGAGTTCCTTCTCGATCTTGCTGGCTATGTCCACGAAGTCAACTTCACAACGTCCACATATAGGACAGGATATAATGTTCGGCCCCAGAGATCTGATCCCCAGGCTCGATAGGATGAGATAAGCGACCCGTATCTCCTCCTCCGGGGGCGCGGTGAGCGACACTCGAAGAGTATCGACGAACCCCTCCCGCAACAACAGCGCCATTCCCGCCGAAGATTTTACCGCTCCTCTCAATAAACTGCCGGCTTCCGTGATTCCTGTATGGAAAGGATAGTCGACTTTCTCCGCCATCAACTGATAAGCCCTTACGGTCCGGAAGATGTCAGACGCCTTGAGAGAGATTTTTATCAGATCGAATCCCAGATCCTCCAGGATCTGAATATGCCGGAGTGCGCTCTCCACCATCGCTTCCGGAGTGGCTTCCCCATATTTCTGGAGAAGAGTTTTTTCTAAAGAGCCCGAATTCACCCCGATCCTTATGGGGACAGATCTATCCTGCGCGGCGAGAACCACTTCTCTCACTTTTTCCTTGGAACCGATATTCCCCGGATTGATCCGCAATCCCTCTACACCAGCATTCAAGGCGGCTAAGGCCAATCTATGGTCGAAATGGATATCCGCTATCAAAGGAACAGAAACACGCTCTTTGATCTTCAAAAGTGCAGATGTGGCATCTTCATCAGGCACAGCCAAGCGGACGATCTCACATCCGGCCTCCTCCATCCTCAGGATTTGGCTCACTGTCTCTGAAATATCGCGTGTGTCGGTTTTAGTCATGGATTGGACAACGACCGGAGCGCCGCCCCCGACAGTCACATCACCGATCTTGATCTGCCGCGTTTGTCTGCGGCGAAACTGAAAAGCTTTGAGGGCACAATCTATCATTTTGATTCGCCACTTAGTTTAGGGCTACACAAGAGAAATCGAAAGCCTAGCATTTTAAATACTTCTATCAAAATATTTCCACTCTATTATATGAAAGGGAGAGAAAGCACACAAGGTGAGAAAAAAGGGGACAGGCTACTTTTTTAAATACCTCTGTAAAAAGTAGCCTGTCCCCCTTTCTGTTTAGAAGGGAATGAGGCTGTTCCAGCCGTTGGGCAGTCGTTTGACGACATCGTTCAGGATGACGAACACGATCAGGACAATGAATATAGCAAAGCCAATCTGCATGACGATCTGTTTGACCTTCGGACTGAAATCCCGGCGGAAAATGCCTTCCAGCACGATCACGAGGATCTGCCCGCCGTCCAGCACAGGGATCGGAAAAAGGTTAATGATGCCCAATTGCAAACTGATAAGGGCGATCCAGCTCATCAGGGCTAAAAATCCCATGCGCATAGCTGTGTAG
>JASFEP010000222.1:0-7502 GCA_050124775.1 Candidatus Aminicenantota bacterium | reverse complement strand
AGACACTCGCAAATCCCAAAAGGCAGGAAATTCTAGACAATCTCAGGGAAAAGGAGATGACTGTCAACGAGATCGTCAAGCTAACAGGAATATCCCAGGCCAATCTTTCACAACATCTGGCCATCTTGCGCACGAAGGGAATCGTAACCACACGCCGTGATGGAATCCACGTTTTTTATTCCATCTCCAACGTAAAGATCATCCAGGCTTTCGACCTGATAAGCCAGGTGCTCAACGACTCGCTCATCAATCAGACAAAAACCGTCGGGGACGCAATCAGAGCGAAGAAATAGCACTCCTACACATCCGAATTCAGACGGATCAGGTTAAAGGCTCACTCGCCGATAATCTTGACCAACACCCGTTTCGGCCGGCGGCCATCGAACTCTCCATAAAAGATCTGCTCCCAGGGCCCAAAATCCAACCGCCCGTTGGTAATGGCCACGACCACCTCTCTCCCCATGATCGTCCGTTTCAGATGCGCATCCGCATTATCCTCTCCAGTCCTGTTGTGCAAATATTTAGAGATGGGTTCGTGCGGAGCGAGCCCCTCCAAAAAGGCCTCGAAATCCTGATGCAGTCCGCTTTCATCATCGTTGATAAAAACGCTCGCTGTGATATGCATGGCGTTGACGAGACAGAGCCCCTCCATGACACCGCTTTTTTCCACGAGTGCTTCGACTTCCGGTGTGATGTTCAAAAGCTCCCGCCTTCGAGGCACATGGAAAGTCAAATACTCGGTCAGGGATTTCATGGTTTCTTCTTCAGTGAGATCCTCATTCCCCCTGCACCCAAAATCAGCAGGATGAGCGATTGAACGAACGTTCTCCACTGGATTTGATCGACAAGGAAGAGCGAATATATGAGGAAATAAATACCGGAAGCGAGCAGGATGAAATAAACGCCGAGCATGATCTTCCACGCACGGCGGTAGGTCTCAGGAGTCTCCGCTGAAATGAATTTGTTGTAGAGCAACATACCCGCCAGACACACAATTCCCAACACAGCGAATATCAGCCAAAAAAGCTTTATCTTCCAGAGAACGTACGGTTCAAGAGCGACTCCAGCTGCCAATTTTTCAGCGTCCGGTGCCAGGGGCAAGAGCATTTTCTCATAGAGAATCGCCCCGAAATTACTGCCGAAAAGACTCCCGAACACACCGTAAAGGAAGGCATAACCCATGTAAGTGGCCACATTGTCTTTGGGGGCGACAAATCCCACATAACTGTAGTACTTGGGATGGGCCGTCATTTCACCGATCGAGAACACAGCGATCCCGATAATGAACATCCACGGAGAATGGGTGAAGGCCAATACGACAAATCCACACGCTCCGAAAATGATCCCAACGGACATGACCGGCAGGGCCTTCATGTTTTTCGTGATGCGGCTGACCAAAAGAACCAGTAGAATAATGGTTCCTGCATTAATCACCGTAACAAATTCCGCATCGAACTCGAAAAGGCGCAGTATCACGACTTTTTTCATGAATGCTGTTACGGGAGTCCTGTTGATGAAATCACGCAAGTACCACAGGATCGACCCGAACATCTGGAAGTAGAGGATCCAAAAACACGAATAGACCAGGATCAGCAGCATAAAACGGGAATCGCTCAGCACCAGCAAGGTCTCGCTGAGCACCTGTTTGATAGATTTGGATCGCGCTGTTTCGGGCTTCTCCGGTTCTTTGTAAACAAAGATCGTGGGCAGCAGCATCAAAAAGCACCAACTGGCTGAAGAAAAGAAGACATACCTCCAATCGAATCCCTTAATCCAGCTAACCCACAGAGGGGCAATAAAAGCGCCCAAGTTTATACACCAATAATAGACGCCAAAACCGAATCCGCTGGTTTCTTTTGTCGTTGTCCTGGCAACGGTCCCTGTGATGATCGGTTTGAACAAACCGCTTCCTGTGGCCATGATGAGGAGGAAGAGGAATATCAATCCATACGATGTGATATTTCCAGCGGCAAAATATCCGATAGAAAGCAAGGAAAAGGCCACCAGCAACATCCTGCGATAACCCATCCTTTCTGCCAGAGCTCCCCCCAGGATGGGAACAATGTATGTCAACGCATACACGAATCCCTGGAGGAAACCCACTGCCTGGTTTTGAAAGCCCAAGACATCGACCAAATAAACTGCGAGCACGGCATTCAACCCGTAATAAGCTCCTCGTTCAAAAAACTCCATCATGTTGGCCACCCAAAACGTGGCAGGGAACGACCTTAAAAGGCCTTTGCTCTTCACATTCTCTTCACTCATTCCACTCTCCCTTCCGGACTCTCCATAAATGTTGTTAATAAATATTACGACTTCAGAATTTTCAGTGCTCTGTTTGTATCCTTGACATCCAGAATTACAGCCGCATTTTTTCCTTTGGAACTGAGTGTTCCGTAGCAATATTCGATGTTGATTCCTTTATCTCCAAGCTTTGTGGCGATCTCTGCCAAAGCACCAGGCCTGTTCTCGATCTCGACCTTGAGCACGTCTCTGATCTCTGTCTCATAATTCAGCTTATTCAGGATCTTCACCGCCTTGTTGACATTCTTGACTAATAATTTAGCCGTGTCCTGAAAAAGTCCTATGGCTTCGATATTGATTCCATTCTCAGCCAAATGGCTGCAAAGCTCGCCCAAGGTCGATGGACGATTCTCCAAAACCACAAAAATTTCAGAAATTCTTTCCATAATCACCCTCCTAACGATCTGATGAATAATCCATACCTCTCATGAACTATCCATGTTCATTATGAACTATTCATAAAAGCTTATACCAAATCTCCACTTTAAAATCATGTAATTCCTTATCGGCACTCACTTCGTCGAATAAGCCTTGAGGTATTGGGCGCGGAAATATGCACCGGCTTCACCAATATCCTTGAACTGCAACTCCTGATGCCGAAAGGACAAATCCCCTCTAAAATCATCGATGCTTTTGTTGTCGTGTCGGTCCATCCAGTCTTCAAGGCCTTTGAGAAGATTTTGAATCTCCTCGAGGCCCTTTTTGTAAAAAAGCGTACAGACCTGAACCACCGTAGCCCCTGCAAGTATCTGTTTCACCACATCCTCAGCGGTCTCTACTCCCCCTGATGAAGCCACATCGCATCCCACTCTTCCCGATAAAAGAGCGACCCATCTTAACGAATGAAAAAAGTTAGCGGTTCCGATACGCGACTTCGTCTTCAGATTTTCGATATCGATATCCGGCTCGAGGAACCAATTGAAAAGGACAAGAGCCTCACATCCCGATTCCGCCAATCGCTGGGCCAAATGCGCGACCGATGTGATCTGAGACTTGAGTTTGACAGATACGGGAATGGATACCGCACTTTTTACGGCGGTTAATATTTCCTGATGTTGGTCTTCATACTCTGCGCTCGGCATAGCGAGACTGATCGGATGGAAAGACACATTCAGCTCCAGTCCATCCGCTCCGGCGTCCTGGAGCTGCCGCGCGAAACGCGGCCACAGCTTAGGCGTCTGACAATTGATGCTGGCGATAATGGGAATCTCGACACTCTGTTTAGCCTCTTCGATCAGGTGGATCAACTGGTTCGGGGCGTACTCCAATAAACTGCCTGACCGCATATAATCCAGAGCCTCGGGATGAACATTATAATCACTCTTCGGGATATTCCCACCGATCAAGAACTGTTCTTCAAAAATCGATTTTAAAACCACGGCTCCCGCTCCCGCTGCCTCACATTTTTTAATCCCTTCAACACTCTTGGTCAGATCGCTGCTGGATACAACTACAGGATTCCTGAGTTTCAATCCCATGTAGTGAGTCGTCACATCTGCCATCTTGATCTCCTTCTTAGCTTATTCACAAAGACTGTCGACCTTTTCATCGACACAGTTTTGTCGTTACAGGCGATTCGACCTTTCTCTCGAATTCTGGAACGTGAAGTTTATCAATTATACCAAGAAAACATCAAATAAGCGAAATTCCTTTGAAGTTTTTGAAGTGAATTTGGCAGCAGCCTCTATGAGTAATCCAGATGGAAAATGGATTACTCATTTATTGACAAAAGTTTGATAGCAGTTTTTATGAATAATAAATCTTAATCGAAAATCTTCCCTGGATTAAGAATATGCTTAGGGTCGAAATGATCTTTAATCCCTCTCATAAGAGATATCTCCTCTTCGCTCAGGACGTAGGACAGATATGGTTTTTTTATAATACCTATCCCGTGCTCTCCCGAGATCTTGCCATCTCTTTTTTTACAATCTTTGTAGAGTTCTTCCCTGACTTTGGATATCTTATCTTTCCATTCCATCTCCGACAGAGGAATGATCTTGTCATCCAGATATCGAGCTTTCATGATGTGTGTGTGGACATTCCCGTCAGCCGCATGTCCAAAGGTAGGCAGCCAGATATCGAGCTCATCCGAAACTTCTTGAACGCGCTTCACATGATGGGCGATCTCGGCTCTGGGAACGACCACATCCAATATTTCAAGAGTGTGTGCTTTTATGGCCTCATAGATCTTGCTCCGGATCTCCAGAACCTGTTCTTGTTTTTTTGGGTTGTCCGCCACAAAAACATCCAGGGCCTCTCTCTCCATACAAACTTCTGCAATGGTCTCGGACATCTTGTCCAGTTCGTCCTCGCTTGCCGCATCTATGATGATCAACAGGAAGACGGTCCCCAAGGGTACAGGCCACTGTTTCCTTAAAAACTTGGCCGTAATATCGATGACTTCCTTGGGTACGAATTCCACAGCCAGAGGCAGAATTTTCCGCTGAATCATAAGGGGCACGGTCTCGATGGCTTTTTCCAGGTCATCGTATGGAATTATGAGTGAACGGGTGACTTCTGGAGCGGGCATCAGCTGAATGATCGCCTTTGTGATGATCCCAAGAGTTCCCTCCGAACCAATTAATAGGTTAAGCAAATTGTAACCCGTGCTCGTTTTCATCAATTTTCCGCCGGGATGGATGATCTTGCCCGAAGGGAGTACAACTTCCAATCCGCGGATATAATTCCGGATTACGCCGTATTTGACAGCACGGGCGCCACCGGCATTTGTGGCGATAATCCCTCCCACCATGGCACTCTCCTCGCCGGGATGTGGCGGGAAAAAAAGCCCGATCTCTTCTACGGCTTCATAAAAATCCATCAGCCGAACACCCGCTTCCACTACCGCCATTTGATTAGCTACGTCCACTTCCAGGATACGATTCATTTTCTCTATAGAAAGGCAAATGCCACCGAAAGTGGGCACACAACCCCCACAAAGCCCCGATGCCCCTCCACGCGGGGTCACGGGGATATTTTCCCTGTTGGCGAGCTTGAGGACCTCAGCAATCTCATCAGGAGTGCCGGGTTTGATCACGACCTCCGGAAAATGGGATATATCGGGAAGCGAGAATTCATCATGGCTGTAATCGACCATCTCTTCCCTGTCGAGGATCATTTTTTCCTTTCCTACAATCTCTGTCAATTCTTCGAGGATTTTCCGGTTGAGTTTGTTGTACACGGTGTATCTCCTTGTTTTCTATGTTTATTTTACCACTGTTTGGTCCATGCAGAGAGTCTTTCCCGAACGCTCTGTATACCGGTGCAAGAACCATCCCCCAATGGTCCGTACCTTCTTTGGGAACAGTTATCCAGAATGCACATTTAGATGCATGGTCGACTCATGGTGTTGAGCAATATCATCTTAAATTTTGCCGTCCTGCTTTTTTATGATCACCGCAGGAATATCCGCTTTACAGACCAGCTCATTGAAAATGGGAAGATCCGTTTCCAATACATTCTTGAGCTTTTCGATCTGGACATCAGCCTTTCGAGACAGTTCTTTAAACACTGTGTAGGACTGATCCGTCGGCCGGGCATCGGCACTGGACACAACTCCCACCAGCGCGGCGATCTTGTTGTCGAGCAGGATCGGATAATTGAGCGGATCCTGTCCGCTTTTGGACTTGGACTGGATGAGCACGTCCTCGACCTGTCTAAGTTTTTCCTTCAAATTCTTCCCCGCCTCTTCAATCTCTTCCGCATTAGGGAAATCCTCGATCTTTTTAAGGAGGGCATCGACCTGTTTCCTGACTTCACGGAGCTCGTTGATCGAGGTGTTGATCTCTGTCAGTTTATCACGGATCTTGATCAAAAGATCGAATTGGGCCTGGAAATCTGCCTGCGAGGTATCGAGACGGGGATCTTTTTTCCACTCCCATGATTGGGTTAGAGATGTATCGCCTACGGTTAACCTCGCCTGATAGTTCCCTGGCACGGCCAAAGGTCCGTCGAGCCTCCCAGCCCACAGGATAGCACCGGGTACCCTTTCTGCATCCTCATACCGCATATCCCAGATGAACCGGTTCATCCCCGCCTCTGCTGTCAATTGGGCCGCCCTTCGTCCTCTAAACCTCGCCTGGGAAGTTTCTCCACTCTCTTCATCTCTCTTTTCGCTTGAAAATCTTTGGATGAGGGTTCCTTCGGAATCCAAAAATTCAAGAGTGATTTTTCCCTCTGGCTTTTTCTTGAGATAGTAGTAGATCACAGAGCCGCCAGGAGGATTTTGTCCGACATTCGGCCTCGGATAGCTCCCGCCTCTCAGACGGAATGAATCTCGTGGTTTGAACAGAAAGACATCGGCCTGGCTGACCTCTTTGGTCAACTGATGGAGCGGAGTCAGATCGTCCAAGATCCAGAAAGAGCGACCATGAGTTCCAGCGACCAGATCGTCTTCCTTGACGACTATGTCGTGGATTGGAACAACAGGAAGATTGAGCTGAAGGGATTGCCAGTGGGCCCCGTCATCGAAGGACACAAAAACACCCGTTTCCGTTCCTGCATAGAGCAGTCCTTTCCTCTTCGGGTCCTCTCTCACAACACGAGCGAATGTGCTTTCCGGAAGGCCATTCGTGATCTTTGTCCACGACCTTCCGAAATCGCTGGTTTTGTAGATGTAGGGCCCGAAATCATCGAGTTCGTGCCTGTCCACAGCGATGTAAGCCGTCCCTTCATCAAAGGTCGAGGCTTCGATCATGCTGATCAGGCTCCACTCGGGCATTTCATTGGGAGTGATGTTTGTCCAATTTTTCCCCCCGTCCCTGGTAATATGAACAAGACCATCATCTGAGCCCACCCACAAGATGTTCGGGTCGTGGAAAGATTCGGTCACAGCAAAGATCGTGCAATAGTACTCTACGCTGGTATCATCAAAAGTGATCGGTCCCCCTGACTTTTGTTGCTTTGTTTTGTCGTTCGTGGTGAGGTCCGGGCTGATGATCTCCCAGCTCTGTCCTTCGTCGGTCGTCTTGAACAGGACCTGCGCGGCATGATAGAGGACATTGGAATCGAATCTCGAGACGACGATCGGGGCAGTCCATTGGAATCGGTACTCGAGGTCCTTGGCACCCCATCCCATCGGATTTTCGGGCCAGGCTGTGATCACGCGGGATTGCCTGGTTTTATAGTCCCAGCGCGTGATGAGGCCTCCATAACTCCCGGCGTAGACGATGTCGGGATTGTCATGGCGGGGAGCGATG
>JASFEP010000221.1:0-7542 GCA_050124775.1 Candidatus Aminicenantota bacterium | reverse complement strand
AAACTTTTTGAGGCAGTGGAAGCCCGGGTCCATCGTCCCGGGCTTCCCATGGCTAATATCTGCCAAAAGGAGGACGACTCGACATTAGGGTAATGTCTTTTAATGAGTCTACACAAATATTATCTTATAAAAAATATAATTTCAATAGATTTTATAAGAAAGTAATTGTATGAACCCGCGGTCACTCAGGAGAGAATTTTCATTTTGTGGAAACCTATTGAAAAATCTTAGGTTTTAATATTATAATGAGAAGCCCCAAGGTGGGGTCGTAGTTCAGTTTGGTTAGAACGCTGGCCTGTCACGCCAGAGGTCGCGAGTTCAAGTCTCGTCGGCCCCGCCACTATTTCCCCTGTAAAATCCGGTTTTTCGTTTTAGCATCCATACGCAGAATTAGGCGATTTTAAGCATTTCTGGTGACAAACTGGTGACAAGGGGATAAGCCTGGGTAGATCCCTTAGCTGGCAGTCAAGAGGTCGTGGGTTCAAATCCCATCAGCTCTACCATCTTTTCCCCAGTAAAAAGCCAAATTTGTTTTAGCCTGAGTTAATTTAATTGAGCCATTTTAAGTCATTTTGTCCACACCGTGTCCACACGGATTTGTGCTGGGATAACTGCGTTTTCTTTTTATCATAGTTGTAGGAGTAGCTGTTTATAGCTGCTTCCACTGCACACATAATAGAAAGGGAAACGATGATGGATATTTGACCAATCGAAATTTCATTCTATGATAAAAGTAAATGTCTGATCAAGAGCAACGATTAAGAAATGCATTCCGGATCCTTTTCTTCTATCAGAATAAAACGAGAAAAGAGATAGCGAACATTAAGAAGAGGTTAGAAGAGCTCGAACAGAAACTGAATAATCTTTTTAAAATTGGGGATAATTAAAAGGTCAATGGATTCCTAATCCGTGTGTCGCCGGTTCGAGTCCGGCCAGGGGTACCAGCTTTTTCCCCTGGAATCCATTAAAATCAGCAAGTTACACAAAATCATTACAATCTTTTATTTAGTACGGTTTAGTATTATTTAGTATATTTTCGGTCAAATTTGGTCAAAATTTGGTCAAAAGAAAATATCGCGATCTCCGTTGACTCTCCCTAGATTTATTGATAATCTTTCTTCAGTCATGTGGGGGATGTAGTGACCACTAAATGCCCTAGGTGTCATTCAGAAAATCCTGACTCAAAAAGTTTCTGTGGTGATTGCGGAACACAGCTTCCTACATCCGAGGGGATCTCTCCCTCTCTTACTAAAACTCTCCAAACGCCTGTGAAGACTTTAGTCAACGGATCTACTTTTGCAGGAAGATACAGGATCATTGAGGAACTGGGCAGAGGGGGTATGGGTGTCGTCTACAAAGCCGAAGACACAAAGCTGAAAAGGACTGTCGCCCTCAAGTTCCTGCCTCCTGAGCTGACACACATTCCCGAGGTTAAAGACCGATTCATGCGGGAAGCCCAGGCTGCTGCCTCCCTGGAGCATCCCAACATCTGCACTGTCTATGAATTCGACGAGGCTGAGGAGAAAACATTCATCTCCATGGCCTACGTTGAAGGCCAGAGTTTAAGGAAGAAGATCGAATCAGGCCCTTTGGAACTGGATGAAGCCCTTAGGATTGCTACTCAAGTAGCTGAAGGTCTACAGCTAGCACACAAAAAAGGAATTGTGCACAGGGACATCAAGAGCGCCAACATTATGGTGGATGATAGGAATCAAGCCAGGATCATGGATTTTGGTTTGGCCAGGATGACAGGGACAACGTTGTTGACACAAGAAGAGGCAGCTATGGGCACAATCGCCTATATGTCCCCTGAGCAGGCAAGGGGGAAAGAAGTCGATCATCGTACAGATATCTGGTCATTCGGTGTGGTGCTTTATGAGATGCTCACTGATGAACTGCCTTATAAGGGAGAGCATGAGCAGGCCATTGTGTATTCCATTAGGAAGGATAAACCCAGGCCTATCACTGAGGTTAAAGCTGAGATTCCCCAATCCATAGAACAAGTTGTGGAAAAGGCTTTGGAGAAGGATGCGGACAAAAGATATCAACAGGTCGATGAGCTGTTGGATGATTTGAAATCAATTTCAGCAGGAATTGTTCCAGAAGAGATCAAAGCCAGGTTGAAGAAAGCGAAACTGCAAAAACGAAAAAGATCTATCCTTTATGCAGGTGCAGTAGGGTTGGTCATCATCCTGGCTGTTTTTGGACTGATTCTTCTAAAGGGCCCTCCAGAGACCATCGATTCCATTGCGGTACTCCCGCTCGAGAACCTCACAGGCGATACAGAGAAGGAGTTCTTTGTAGATGTAGCGACTGAGGAATTGATCGGTCAGTTGGGCCAGATAAGCGGGCTCCGGCGGGTGATTTCCCGAACATCAGTCATGAAATTCAAAGAAACAGATAAAACCCTGTCAGAGATCGCACAGGAGTTGAATGTGGATGTTATAGTGGAAGGATCCGTGCAGGAGGCAGGCGACAAAGTCCGAATTCAAGTGCGGTTGATAGACGCCCTTCCTGTGGAGCAGAATCTCTGGGGGCAGGCATATGAAAGGGCTATGTCTGACGTTCGGGTGATGTATGGCGAAATGGCACGCACCATTGCCGATAAAGCCAAAATCAATCTGACAGCTGATGAATTGACGCGGCTGACCAGCGCCAGCCAGGTCAATCCAGAAAGCTACGATGCCTATCTTAAAGGAAGGTCTTACCTGTACAACCGCCAACCCACTCCAGAGGAGCGAAAGCTTGCACAACAGTACTTCGAATTGGCCTTAGAGATAGACCCGAACAACGCATTGGCCCATGTGGGAATGTCGGATGTCTGGGGACCTGAACAAAAAGCCCTGATGAAGGCAGCAATAGATAAAGCATTGGAAATAGACAACACACTGGCAGAAGCTCATGAAGCGTTAGCCTTTTACAGATGTTGGGTCGAATGGGACTGGGAGGGCTCAGAGAAAGAGTTTCAGGAGGCCTTAAGGCTTAACCCGAACCTTACAAATGCCCACTATCAATACGGCTATCTGTTATGCATATTAGGGCGTATTGATGAAGGCTTGCTGCTCATTGAGCGGGCACTCGAGCTGGACCCCCTAAACCCGTTCAGCTATCTTTTTTATGGACTGACCCTGAATTACCATGGTCGCTATGACGAGGCTATTGCAGCTTTCCGCACTGTGTTGGAGATTGAGCCTAAATTAGATGTCCGCGGCGCTTTGGTCTTTACACTTGGCGAAAAAGGGATGTACGACGAGGCATTTGCCATTTCTCAGGAGATCGCTGCTGATGATACCGAGGCTACTGCGGCTTTAGAGGATGGCTTTAAAAAAGCCGGCTACAAGGGCGCTTATCGTGCTGTAGCGGACCTCGAGGCAGAACGATACGGGAAACCAGGTCAAAATGTAGGTGCTTGGAATATCGCCGGTACATATGCATTTGCTGGCGAATACGACTTGGCCATCGACTGGTACGAAAAGGCCTACGAGGAGCATGAGTGGGGCATGCCTTTAATCAGTGGAACTCGTAATCCCTTGCGTTCCTACCCACGCTTCCAGGAACTGCTGCGCAAGATGAACCTCCCGGTGGATGAGAAGGAATAGGAAGGACGCTGATCCGAGGATCGCTGACCTGGATGATGCGAGGGAGAGGTTGGCTGGGTTGAAGAATTCCCTGCAAATACTGGCTTCCTGTTGTGTAAATTCGCATATTTTATGTCTACAGAGAAAAAAAGTAGTCAAAATTTGGTCAAAGGGGCAAACTAAAAAAGTATTAATTTATTGATAATAAATCACTTCCGAGAAGTCACCCATCTGACTACGAATCAGTAGGTCGGCAGTTCGAATCTGTCCGGGCGTACCACTCATTAACTCCACATGGATCTTTGAGGCTAAAGAAAATCTGCCATTCCACCTGATCCTTTCCAATAATTCTATATTCCATAGAAATAATTTGTGAGTCACTCATAATTGTGTAATAGCATGCTATATCCTCATAATTATTATATTTCAAGGAATATAAATCCTCATAATTGACATTTCCAGTCGGTAACGAAGTTTCCTTAAGTGAGATCGCTCAAAAGATCGGAATTGATTATAAGACTGTAGCCCGTTCAAACCGATATTCTTACTAATTGACATGCATCCGCTAAATTTATATCCTATACCCAGCAAAGAACAGGGAATACCGTGTCAGTAAAGTGTCCAAGATGTGATTCCTATAATCCTGATACACAAAGTTTCTGTGGTGACTGCGGCACACTGTTAAGCCAACCAAAGGATATCCCTGCCCAAACCAAAACTATAGAGACTCCAGTCCAGGAAATCACGCGTGGAACTTTATTCGCAAATCGATACGAGATCATCGAAGAGCTTGGTACCGGCGGCATGGGGAAAGTCTATCGTGTTGAGGACAAGAAGGCAAAAGAAGAGATTGCATTGAAGCTCATTAAATCTGAAATTTCGGCAGACAAAAAAACAATCGAAAGGTTCAGGAATGAACTAATCACAGCACGCAAGATTAGACATAAGAACATCTGTGGGATGTATGACCTCGGTGAGGACAGGGGCAGCTACTTCATCACTATGGAGTACGTTTCAGGTGAGGATCTTAAAAGCTTGATTAGAAGAGTCGGACGATTGGATTCAGTTACAGCCATAAAAATAGCCAAACAAGTCAACAACGGTCTAACGGAAGCACATAGATTAGGAGTTATTCACCGAGATCTAAAGCCCAGTAACATCATGATAGATAAAGAAGGCAGTGCCCGGATCATGGACTTTGGAATTGCTCGTTCTATAAAGACAAAAGGAATCACAGATGCCGGAATAGTGATAGGAACCCCTGAGTACATGTCACCCGAACAAATAGAAGGGAAAGATGTCGATCATCGATCTGATATTTATTCCCTCGGAATCATCCTGTATGAGATGGTTACTGGAAGAGTTCCCTTCAAAGGCGATACACCCTTCACGATAGGCGTAAAACACAAGAGTGAAATCCCGTCAGATCCAAGGGAACTCAATCCTCAAATTCCTGAAGATCTCGGTTGTTTGATACTTAAATGTATGGAAAAAGACGTGAAAAAGAGGTCCCAGAGTGCTAAAGAGCTACTCGATGAGCTGAACAAAATAGATATATCAAGGAGTAAGTCCATCGAGAAAACGCATGAAGTTGAAGAGCCTGTGTGGCAGAACTCTATTGCGGTGCTTCCATTCGTTGATTTAAGTGCTCAAAAAGACCAGGAGTATTTTTGTGATGGTATGGCCGAAGAACTCATAAATGCCTTATCAAAAATTGAAAAATTGCATGTTGCTTCAAGGACTTCTTCTTTCCAATTCAAAGGGGAAGGTTATGATCCGATTTGGTTGTGATTTTGAATTTCTTTCTGGTACGGGCCTTTATCCCGTTTTCTCTCATAAGTCGGGCTATACGATTTTCCCCACATCCGAAGCCCTGGGCCCTAAGCTCTGCCGTAATCCGAGGAGAACCGTAGATCCCACGGCTCCATTCCCAGATTTCTTTAATCCTGGTCAAAAAACGTCTGTTCTCTTCGTTTCTCTGACTCAAACCGCGTCTGAGATACGAATAATACCCGCTCCGGCTGACTCCCAACACCCGGCACATCCTCATCACCTCAAACCCGGAGCCGTACCGCTCCATAAAACAGTACTTCATTTGGGGTGTTTCGAGAAGATGGCCAACGCTTTTTTTAAGATTGCCCGGTCCTCTTCCAAATCCGCAATCTTCTTCTTCAATTTAAAGATCTCTTCCTCATGCGGTTTCATGTGTCCTTTGCCGGGAAAGGCATGTTCTTTATCCTCTAGATATTCCCTTTTCCATCTCTGTAGAACACTCTCATGGATCCCTAAATCCCGGGCAACACTCCTAACTGTCCGGCCGCCATCAACAATGAGTCTGACAGCACCTTCCTTAAATTCCCGGTCGAATTTCCTCCGACCTTTCGTTTCTCCCATAACTAACCTCCAAGTTTGATATTATGTCAAACTCTTCGGTGTGTCCACGAAAGTGGGGGAAGTTCAGCGCGTTTCGCAAAAGTTGCGCTCAAGGAAGGCGATCTCCACAGACGGTTACCCATGGGACTTAAGTTTAAAGATATCCTCTGCATCAAAGCCAAGCGCACGATTGCTAATGACTACACGATTCGATGGAGAGGAAGACGTTTTTTGATCGATAATGCCTCTTTAGTGATGCGGAGGCAAAAAGTAGAGGTCAGAGAGCATCTAGACGGCCAGATAAGCTTCAAGTTCAAAGAGCGCTATCTAGATTGCCATGAAGTCTTCGAAGCAAGACCTAAAAGAGAAGAAAGGAAAATAACGGTGCCGATGCAACCGCATAAACGATACAAGTATATTCCACCACTAGAACATCCGTGGAAAAAATACAACTACAAAGGCAAGCTAAATCCATGGTCCTAAAACCGGAAATTTTCACGTTGCTAAGATCCGGAAGTTTTTACGTTGCCTTGACATGTACAAAAGTACAATTGACTATCAATGATTGAATTGATATGCTTTTGACTTAAAAAAACGGCGAGAATGGAAATAATTTGTGCTAAATGTGGTACCGATAATACCCAAGATTCGGAGTTTTGTAAAAGGTGTGGGGCTCAGATAAAAGATAAGGAGGCGAATCCAGTCCATTCGGCCGGGGAAACAACGCAGATATCAGAGCCTAAGAAGGCAGATGGCCCAACCCAAAAAAGCAAAGAAATTTACCGCACACTGGTCGAACAGGCCAGAGATGGGATCATCGTCCTCCAAGGCGGCAAGATCAACTTTGCGAATTCTTATCTCACGGATCTATCTGGATACTCACCCCAGGAACTCCTTAACAGCAAGTTCATCCAATACATCCATCCTGATGAGCAAGAAAAAGTTACAGCTACTTACACACGGAGAATGAAGGGCGAGAATGTTCCCTCGGTCTATGAATCGGCCTTACT
Organism: Candidatus Aminicenantota bacterium; assembly: GCA_050124775.1. Taxonomy (GTDB): domain Bacteria; phylum Acidobacteriota; class Aminicenantia; order Aminicenantales; family Aminicenantaceae; genus WTAW01. Next base: position 581 of record JASFEP010000221.1, on the reverse strand, counting down.
CCATAAAGACGGATCGAGGGTGGAAGTGGAGTTCAATGCCCACGTGACCACGTTCGACGGAGAGCCTGCAGATCTCGTCATCGTCCGCGATATCACAGAGCGAAAACGTCTGCGAGAAGAACGCAACCGCATCCTCAATCTATCTCCAGATCTGATCTGCATCGCAGGTCTGGACGGGTATTTCAAGTACGTCAATCCAGCCTGGGAGAATATCCTCGGATATCCAAAAGAGGAACTTTGTTCAAAACCCTTTTTCGATTTCATCCACCCCGACGATCACGCCAAAAATGAGGCTGAAGTCGAAAAATTGGCTTCAGGTCACCAAACACTAGATTTCGAGAACCGCTATCTCCACAAAGACGGATCTATCCGGCACATCCTGTGGGTCGCTACGCCTCTCCCTGAGGAAAAGTTATTGTATTGCATCGGGCGGGATATCACGGAGCGTAAACAGGCGGAAGAAAAATTCCTGCAATATCAGAAAAGACTTAAGGCTTTGGCATTACAGTTGACTCTCACTGAAGAAAAGGAGAGGCGCCATATCGCCGCCGATCTGCACGATCACATCGGTCATTCTCTGG
>JASFEP010000220.1:0-7554 GCA_050124775.1 Candidatus Aminicenantota bacterium | reverse complement strand
GTCAAAGAAAAACAGGCGCAACTGATCCAATCCAGCAAGATGGCGGCACTGGGGAGCCTTGTGGCGGGGGTCGCCCATGAGATCAACACGCCGGTGGGCGCCATAAACAGCATGCACAACACACTCATGCGTGCAGTGGAGAAAGTCAAAAGCGATATCGAAGCTTGCCTCACACAAGCCCAAGAGGAACGCAAAAATATTCGATCATCTTTGGAATTGATAGACGACGCCAACAAGGTGATCCAATCCGGGACTGATAGGGTTATCGAGATCGTAAAACGCCTCCGGAGTTTTGCCCGCCTGGATGAAGCGGAGCTCAAAGATGCGGATATCAACGAAGGCATCGAGGACACCCTTACGATCATTCATCATCAGATCAAGCATGATATCACGGTTATAAAGAACTATGGCGACATCCCGAAAATTTCATGCTATCCGGGGCGTTTGAACCAGGTCTTTTTGAACCTTCTCATCAATGCGAAACAGGCCATTGAGGGTAAGGGTACTATCACGATATCCACGTATGCAAAAAATGAAAAAGTGTATGTGGAATTCAAAGATACGGGTAAAGGAATCGCACGAGAGAACTTGGGGAGGATATTCGATCCCGGATTCACCACCAAAGGGGTGGGTGTGGGTACGGGTTTAGGGCTTTCGATATGCTATCAGATCGTTCAGGATCACCACGGCGAGATCCTTGTGGAGAGTGAAGAAGGCAAGGGAACTACTTTCACCGTTATCCTGTCCATCGATCTGGAAAAAAGACTGGGTACCGAGTGATCCCATCCTGCTCCATCATTCCATAAACAAACAGGATTTATCTTATTGATTAAGGCTTTAAATCTTGAGTGAAAGGCAAACAAAATGGAAGAAAAATTGAGTGTTCATTCTGAAAAATCAGGCTTTGATCGGAGACAATTTTTCGAGTATTTTGCTGCGATTGGCGTTACATCAGCAGTGATGTCTGCATGTCAAACGGGTGAAGTCGAGGAAAGGGGAAAGATCACTGTCGATACGATCGAATCTGCAGAAAAGATCGCGGGGATTGAATTAACGCCCGAAGAGAGGAAAAAGATCGTCAAACGTCTGAACAGAAACCTCGAGATCTACAAAGGTTTGAGGGAAAAAAAGATCGGCAACAGCATGAATTCTGCGCTGGTCTTCAATCCTATCCCTCCGGGGATGGTCATCTCCAGAGAGAAGAGGCCTTTCAGGCACAGCGTTGTGGATGTAACAAAACCCGCGCACATAGAGGATGCAGCCTTCTACTCAGTTCTCCAACTGGCCAAATTGATCAAGACCAGGCAGATAACTTCGACCGAATTGACGAAAATGTATCTCGCGCGGCTAAAAAAGTATGATTCGAAATTGAAGTTTGTGACGAATCTCACAGAAGAGCTGGCGCTCAAACAAGCCAGAAGAGCCGATGAAGAGATATCTTCCGGCAACTACCGCGGCCCTCTCCATGGGATCCCATATGGAGCGAAAGATCTCCTTGCGGTGAAAGGGTATAAAACCACCTGGGGAGCTGCGCCTTATAAGGATCAGGTGATCGACCTAGATGCCACAGTCGTGGAAAAACTGGAGGAGGCGGGGGCGGTACTGGTCGCCAAGCTCACCCTGGGTGCATTGGCCCAGGGAGATGTCTGGTATGGCGGCAAGACCAGAAATCCCTGGGATCCGGAAGGGGGTTCGAGCGGATCTTCGGCAGGACCAGCTTCTGCGACGGCAGCCGGATGTCTGGCCTTTTCCATCGGATCGGAGACGAACGGCTCCATAATCTCCCCCTGTGACAGATGCGGGGTGACGGGTCTGAGACCTACTTTTGGGCGGATAAGCCGATACGGAGCCATGGCATTGAGCTGGAGCATGGATAAGATCGGACCCATCTGCAGGACGGTCGAGGATTGTGCTGTTGTATTCAATGCCATCTACGGGCCCGACGGACGGGATAACACTCTCTTCGATTATCCCTTCAACTGGGACCCTGCGCTCGATGTGAAGTCATTGAGAGTCGGTTTTTATGAGAAATATTTCACAAAGGAGCTCATCCGACATCCTAAGGATGAAAAGCGTAAAAAGATCGCCCAGGAAAAACAAAAATTGAGCAATGATGCGTTGGATGTTCTGAGAGGTCTGGGTGTGAGCCTCAAACCCATCGATGTGGATATCGATGTGGCTGGAACAGGATTTGTGCTTTCCACAGAATCTGCGGCGGCTTTCGATGACCTGACCCGTAGCAACCGGGATGACCTGATGAAAAAAAGCAGCTGGCCTGATACGTTCCGGCACAGGCGGTTCGTGCCGGCAGTAGAATACATCCAGGCAAACCGGTACAGGACCGTGCTCATCGAAGAGATGAACAAGATCTTCGAGGATGTGGATGTCTTCGTCGAGGTGACTCATTCCAACACCACTCTCACCAACCTCACGGGGCACCCGGCCGTCATTGTTCCAATAGGTTTTGTGGAGGGAAAACCGACGAGCATAGTCTTTACAGGAAAACTATTCGGTGAAGCTGAAACCTTGGCCGTGGCCAAAGCTTATCAAGATGTGACAGGCGTTCATTTGAAACACCCGACTCTATGAATCCAAACCTGGATTAGAGCTTCGCCAAATCGGATATTTACTTGCTTTTGTTAAAATATCCCCTTTTGTCTTTAAAATGCGGCCATTGTTACTATTCTGATCTAATACCGAGGAAGACCTTGAGGGTGTTGTTTAAAGTAAGCGCAAAATTGATTGCCCCTACAATCTATGCTATACGTAGAAAAACAGGTCTGTGCTGCGACTAAAAGAGAAATGCTTAGAATTAATCCTTCATTCGAACAAAAGCCTTTTCCGAGGCTAACAATAATACCATTCCTGCTTTGTTCGATACTCGTTGGCGCGCTGTCTTCATCCTTCGCCCAGGAGAAAAAAGACAAGGAATTCGGCTATGAAATTGCCGTCAGTGCGATTTCTATCGCTGTCACCGTCCATGATAAAAAGGGACGGCTCATCAATGACCTTACAGAGGAAGATTTTCGCATTTATGAGAATAATCAAAGGCGGGATATCACTTATTTCAATCACGACTATGAGGCTCCGTTGAGCCTGACAGTGCTTCTTGATGTCAGCGGGAGCATGGCCCTCCAGGATCGTCTGAAAGAAAGCAAAGAAGCCCTCGAGTATCTCATCAAATACCTTCTCGACGAACAAGATGAGATATCGCTTCTCATCTTCGCTGATGGCGAAGTCGAAGTCGCGATGAACTTTGCGAAGGACAAGCAAGATTTTTTGTCCGTCCTGGAAAGAACCGAAGCCTACGGACAAACCGCGCTTAATGATGCCGTGGCCGTATCACCTGATTTTGCCAACAGAGGAGAAGCCGAAAAAAGAGCTCTTCTCTTGATCACGGATGGGATCGAGAACGACAGCGAATATTCTCCCGAAAAGGCCATCGAAGTGGCCCGAAGGGTCGATATCCCCATTTATACCGTCGGTTATAAGATTCCTCTGAGTGAACAGTACCTGAAAAAGTATAAACGGTCTCCCGAAACGACGGCCGTGAGCATTGTCGAATCTCTCGAAAAATTCTCGAGGGCAACCGGAGGAAAAGCGTTTTTCCTCGATTATACCGTCGCTTTTATCATGGCATTGAGGGAGATCGTCGAGGAACTCAGCCATCAGTATATTATCGGATACACATCCTATACAGACCCGAACAGTGATTATCGGAAAATCAGAGTCGTTACGTCGAACAAGAAACACAAAGTTCGAACACGCGAGGGGTACTACAGCGGGGCAAAAAAAGAATCCACGGATTCAAGATTTTAAGTCGAGCTATTGAATATCATAAGATTAAAATTTGTTTTGCACTTTTTTATTGAGCTCACGAGCAGAATTTTTTATTTATCGCACCGATAGTATGTGTTATCATGAATTTCAAAGGAGCTATCGATTTTTAAAGTTTTAAATCCATCAATTAATAAAAAGGAAGGGAGGAAAAATGGAGAAAAATAAGCTCACGATAATTATTGGAGCAGTAGTGTTTGTGGCACTGATAGCCGGTATCGGTTGTGCGAGCAAGGGGTTTGTGCGTGATGAGGTCGCCGCGCTGGATCAGAAAGTGGAGGGCGTCGAAACATCCGTCGAGGAAAACCAGAAAAGGATCAAAGAACACGACGAGCGATTGGCCACTCTCGGTTCACTCGTGAAAGAACAGGAAAGCGAGTTGAGCAATCAGAGGGCCGAATTCGACAGCAAGCTCACCGAAGTCAAAAAAGCCGCTCAGGGTAAACTGATCTTTCAAGAGACGCTTCGGAATGATCAAGCCAAATTTAAATTCGACAGCTATGAGCTGAGTGATGACGCAGAGATCGCACTGGATGCCTTCGTTCGGAAGTTGGTCGAGGAAAACAGGGGCGTGTATCTGGAGATCCAGGGCCACACAGACAGCACCGGGCCGGAGGATTGGAATCTCATATTGGGCAAAAAGAGAGCCGAAGCTGTGATGGAATACCTGCATAAAAAGTACAGCATTCCGCTTCACCGGATGGAAGTGATCAGTTACGGGAGCGATCAGCCGGTCGGCGATAATTCCACGCGTGATGGAAGGGCGCAGAACAGACGTGTTATCATTCTTGTGTATGAATAACGAGTCGATTAAATTCTCCATCAAACTTCCAATTCAGACAAGAGGCAAGAACCGGCTTTACGAAAGGCTCTAGGCGTCTCCGACGGAATCGCGATCCTGATCGGGATCTCCATCGGCGCGGGGATTTATTCCACGCCCCAGATCATCGCCGGTTACCTCAGCTCTTTCAACACAGTTCTTTTCCTCTGGCTTTTGGCCGGTCTCTTCGTGTTCACGAGTGGATTGGTCTATGCTGAGCTTGGGACACGAATGCCCCAAACGGGAGGGGAATACATCTACATCACTCGCTGCTTCGGTCCCTTTGCCGGTTTTATGTTCGGTTGGGCCCAGCTTTTTATAGTCCGGACGAGCGCAGCAGCAGGCCTTGCCCTGATCGTGGCCGATTATTTCGGCTATTTTGTTCCTCTTAACAAGAGTGCGCGGATATTCGTTGCCCTTGCCGTTATTTTCCTCTTCGGTGTTTTAAACTATATCGGCATTCATAGAGCCAGTATTTACCAGAAGCTATCGACACTGCTCAAAGTCGGGGCCCTGATATCCATCGCGATCGCTGGAATTTTCTTGAGTGGCGGACATGAGAACCTGCTTGCGACAAGCGCGGCATCCACTGGAAGATTAGGGCCTGTAGGGAATGTTATCGCTGCTGTGATGCTGATCCTTTTTTCCCACACTGGCTGGGAGAGGATCGGCTATTCAGCAGGAGAGATGAAAAATCCCAAACGGGTCATTCCCCTGAGCCTTATCGTCGGAATTTGTGTTGTCGTCTGTCTCTATGCCTTGACGAATATGACCTATCACAAAACCCTTGGAATGGAGGGAATGAGAGCGAGCACGGTGGTTGCATCCGATGTTTTAACCATTCTAATCGGCCCCATCGGTGCCGCCCTGATCGCTCTCCTCGTTATCATCTCCGCATCCGGGAGTATAAACGGCACGATGATGACTGCGCCCCGCGTCTACTATGCCATGGCAAAGGACGGGCTCTTTTTTAAGTGGCTCGATTATGTGCATCCCCGGTTCCGGACACCTTCCCGGGCCATCGCGGCCCACTGCCTGTGGGCCGGAGCTATTCTTCTTATCCGAGGAACCTTCGAGACTATCGCAACGGGATTGGTATTCACGATCCTGATTTTTTACGGGCTCTCCACACTGTCGCTGTTCAAGATGCGTAAGGCCAAAATCGGCGGGCCGGATATCTTCCGCATTCCGCTCTATCCAGTCCTTCCCGTCATCTTTGTATTGGTGATCGTGGCCCTGCTCGTCCTCAGAGCGCTATTCGAATGGCAGAATTCAGCCACAGACCTGACTTTTATAGTGACAGGACTTCCCTTTGCCATTTACTGGGTCCGAAGGAAAGGCCGGTCTGTTCGAAGCGAGGAATTCAGCTCGTAAAAATAAAATCGATTGTATCGGAAGCCTGAATCGCTCTTTTTTTGCAGTTTAATCTGATTTTACCGTTTAATCCGAGGAGATTTGGATGGCTGAAAAAATTTTGAGTGGCGACGATGCTTTGGCTTATGGGGCATTGTCCAGCGGAATAAAATTGGTTACAAGTTATCCCGGTTCTCCCAGCTCCGGGACTGTAGAGACTCTTATCCGCTTGGCGGATAAAAACGATATTTATGTGGAGTGGTCGAGCAACGAAAAAGTGGCCATGGAAATGGGGATAGGGGCTACTATCGCTGGTCGGCGTGCTTTGGTCTGTGTGAAGAGTGTCGGTATGAACGCAATGATAGATCCGCTTATGGCCTTGAATCTCACCCCTCTCAATGGAGGGTTGGTCATTCTTTTAGGAGACGATCCAGGGGGGTATGGTTCTCAGAACGACCAGGACTCACGGCCTTTTGTGACACTCCTCGAGATGCCGATGATGGAGCCGGCCACTCCGGCAGAGAGTTATCGAATGATGCAGGATGCTTTCCATGTTTCAGAGCGATATCGCACTGCGGTTATCATTCGAGAAACACGGAGTTTCTCTCAGCGGGAAGGGGCAGTTTCTGTTTCAGATGAACCTTTTGGAGTAGTCAATCTGGGTCTTGTGAGGGAATCCTACCGTTTCGTCCCGGTTCCCAAGAATGCAGTGGAAAAGCACAGAGCCTTGCATAGCACAATCAAAGTTTTGGGCAAATGGGCGGATGAATCAGCTTACAATAAAGCCACAGGTAGAGGCGCCAAAGGCATATTGTGCGCCGGATATGCGTATCAAAAACTTTGCGATGTTACAGGCGTCAGGGATCCTGAAGAGTTTCGGCTTCTTAAGTTAGGGAATCTTTATCCATTACCCAGAAAAGTCATCTCAGAATTTTTGTCGAACTGCCAGGAGGTCCTGGTTGTCGAAGAGATCGAGCCGTTTGTCGAAAGTGCTGTCAAAACAATCGCCTATGATATCGGTTGTACGGTCAAGATCTTGGGAAAGCAGAGCGGACATCTTAGCCAGGAAGGGGAGTTATACCGCTGGCAGATCCAAAATGCACTCCGAGAGTTCATTCCTGGATTCGTTCCCAGACACCCTTTCCGCAGAGACAAAGAATCTGAGGAGCGGCCGAAGAAAAAGGATTTCTGTGCTGGCTGCCGGTATGATATTGTCCTTGACAAACTGAAGGAAGCGGCCAAAAGTCTGGGCCAGAGTCCTGTTCTGGTCGGTGATCCCGGTTGCCTTGTGACAGTCGCAGACAGGCTTGATGCAAAATATGCCATGGGGTCAGCAGTAGGTGTGGCCGATGGTTTGAGCAAAGCGGGGGTCGATGAGCGGGCTGTCGCGATTTTTGGAGATTCTGCATTTTTTCACACAACACTTCCTGCAATTTGTAATGCCGTCCATAACCGGAGCAACATCTTGATGATTGTCCTGGATAACAAAGCCACAGCCACTTCGGGATTCCAGCCTCACCCGGGTGTCCCCCGAGATGCCATGG
>JASFEP010000219.1:0-7564 GCA_050124775.1 Candidatus Aminicenantota bacterium | reverse complement strand
TAAGATTTCGTCATTTGGATTGAAGAGAGTCTCTATGAAAACCTTTAAAATTCTTTGGATTGCAGTATTTTTAGTAGGAGTCATTAACCCATCCATCAATGCTCTTCGGGATAATGACCTCGCCGGAATCTGGACCGGAACGATGGAAATCCCCAGCTTCGGGACTTATGAGATGGTGCTTGTCCTTGAAAAATCGAATGGAGAATATAAGGGGACCGTTTCCGACGATATGGAATATATCGCTGAAGGCACAAAAGTTGAGAATTTGAAAATGGATGGAAACAAATTGTCGTGTGAATTCGGATTGACAGATGGCTCGGTCGTCTATCTGACTCTTGAAGCTGAAGGCAATAGAATGACCGGAGAAGCAGAACGCGATGGCGGAGTCGTCTCCTGCATGTTTATCAAAGAAGATTAGTATATTTAGACCGAAACTTTTCTGCTAATTATTTAGCATCCCACTTAAGTGGCTCGATGACCGCGCCATCAGCAGCGACTTCTGGGACATCAACCATGATTATGATCGTGAGGATTTCATTGAGGCTATTTTGACTTTTAATCGTCCAGACCCCAAGGATAATGTGTCCGGTTTACGCAGAAAGTCCCAGAAATCGGTCCCGCGAGCTGAAGATTGAATAACAGCTGTTCATCTGTATCCTGAATGTATGGACCCGTGATTGCGAGTGTGTATTCACCCCGCCCTAGCTCCAGAATTTCATATTGCAAGTCAAAAAGGCACTGACAAAAGCAGCCTTGTTCTTCCTCTCTATCTGCGATAACAATCATATTGTCGGAGACAGAAATCGTTGCCTCGATCTCACCCGGACAGCAATTAAAACCCGCATTGATGTGATTTAAGCGAAGTATCGATTCGCCATCATAGTCGTATTCGATACATTCTTGGGTGTTAGCGTAGGAAACGGCATCAAGGCTTGAGTTTGTCGCAAAGGTCTTGCAACCTTCATATCCCACTAAAGTTCCGACGGGTTGAGAACCAGAAGTGAGGATATTCTCTTCGCAGCCTCCAAAAACGAACAGGAGAATTATGAGCAAGATCACTCGTCTTTTTGTGTTTTGAATCATTGCAAACCTCTCATAAAATTACATTGAGGTTTATCCCTCTTGCCTCTGTTCGTTCAGTCAGCTGTAAAGTTTATTTATATTTTGCAGAAATTTATTCACATTCACCGGACAGAAAAATATTTCTATCGTCCTGTTTTTATTTATAGCAAAAAATGTGCCAAAGGAAAAGGAAAGGTCTTCTAAAAATTTGACTCTATTCCAGAAAATTATTATGCTATTTGCGACAAATTGTGGGGAAAAAGGGAAATATCGAATCCTATGTGCCCCTTCGAAGGATGATGCTTATACTGACCATGCAATGAACGATAAAAACAAATCGAAAGAACAGCTCATCGAAGAATTGAGCGTTGTGCGGCAGAGGATCACAGACCTTGAAAAACTGGAAAACAGGAGGGCCCAAGCAAGCTTAAAGGAAACTCAGATTCGGCTCAAAGGAATCCTGTCCTCTATGGTCGACCTCGTGTTCGCTCTCGATAAAGAGGGCCGATTCATTTTTTATCACGCTCCCAGGAAAGAGGATCTGTATTTACCGCCTGAGGAGTTTATCGGGAAAAACCACAGAGAGGTCTTGCCTACCTATATGATCGATCGGTTCGAGACCGCCTTCAAAATGAATAAAAAAGGGGAAACGGTCGAGTATGAATACTGGATGGAAATGAAGGGAAGAAAAAAGTGGTTCTTTGCCAAGCTTTCTCCGCTATTTCTCGACGGAAAATTCGCTGGTTCTTTAGCCGTTGTGAGGGATATCACAGATCGAAAACGAACGCAGGATGAACTGAAAAAATACCGCGAACGACTCGAAGACCTGGTTAAAAAACGAACCTCCAGACTGGAAATGGCCAATAAACAGCTTATAATCGAGATCAATAAAAGAAAAGAGGCAGAGGTCGCACTCAAAAAATCCGAGGCTAAGCTGCGCAAACAAAAAACCGCCCTCGAGCAAAAGAATATCGCTCTCGGCGAGATTATCGCCCAGATCGAGATCGAGAAGAGAAAGATCAAAGAGGATATCCTGGCTAATGCGAATATCGTTTTGTTCCCGATCCTGGATAAACTGAAAGTCGGAGTGACAGATCAGAAAGACTTGATCCTCTTAGAACATCATATCAAAGGGCTTACATCCGCTTACGGGGATCGGATCACAGATAAAGCATTATCCTTAACACCCAAAGAGATCGAAGTCTGCAACCTCGTCAAAGCGGGATTTGCAAACAAAGATATTTCTCGTTTTCTCAATATATCGTGCCAAACAGTGGAGGGACACAGAAAAAAAATAAGGCATAAACTGGGAATATCGAACAAAAGTATCAATTTAACGACATATCTCCGTGAGATTTAGGCGGAAATAGACACAAATATAACGGGCATTTAGAACACCCATTATATACCCATTAAAAGCCTATTGTGCATTTCGTGCTGAGATATTATCTTGTTAATTACCAGGATTAACATTTTTGAGGTGTTGGGTATTGGGGAGATTGCCGGCTGTTGTCAGCAAAAGGGGGGTTAATGGTGGGAACCATTATGTGGGAGCTCTCTCCAGCCGGCACAAGAGAGCCAAATCTATTCTAATTGAAATCCGCAATTTGTCAAGTCTAGAAAAATATTACTTATAAATTCATTCTGTATTCCCTTTTGTGCACAAAAGACATCGCTTATGTCCTTTACCATATAGATGAGCGGATCTATCATTTCACAAAAATCACCGCTTCAGGACAAGCCCTCTTCGAAAATCGTTCCATCCATTTTAAAATGAGTCCGGAGTCCTCGGTTTCCCTGGATCAGGATTTACTCTGTTCAGATAGGATTTTTTTTAAAATTATTTGTGAACCTTTTTTACTAATATTTCGTAATAATAATTAGTATGGCCAAAAAAAAGTGCCAATAGAATAGAAAATGATTTTGGAATATAAGTTTGGCAGAAGCTTTTATGAATAATACAGAAAAAGATGGATTATTCACGAGTCGAGGTCGCTCGAAAGGCGAGGCAGTGGCCCTCGAAGCTGTAGTGAACTACCGCGAGGGGGCTACAACGTAGGCTTTGGTGTGAGATCGGCTCGCCCGTTGGGGAAAAGATTCTGCCAATAGAATAGAAAATGATTTTGGAATATAAGTTTGGCAGAAGCTTTTATGAATAATACAGGAGAGAGATATGAAGATACTAACCCGATCCGATGAAATCCTTATGCTCGCGATTCTGCGATTGAAAGATAATGCCTATGGAGTGTCAATCATCAAAGAGGTAGAGATACGAACAGGAAAAAAACTGACCTTTGGGAGCCTCTGGGTGTCAATGGATATTTTGCACAAACGCGGATACATAAAAAAGCGTTTGGCTGATCCGACTCCACAGAGAGGTGGCCGCAGCAAGATCTATTACAGCCTCACTCCTAAAGGAATAAAAGTGCTGGAAAAAACGCGGGAATTCCAGAAATCTCTTTGGGAAGGAGTCCCTGCGCAGATAAAGACTTAGGTCATTTTATGAAAAAAAATATGAAAAGAGCTCCAAAGATGGCCAAGCGGCTGTTCGATCGCATCGTTAAGTCCGAGGAAAAGTCGACAATTGTGGGAGATATCGAGGAGTTCTACCATGATCTCTGCGAGGCAAGGGGAGCCTTCAGAGCAAAGCTTTGGTTTTGGACCCAGATATTGCTTTCACTTCCTTTTTTCATTAAAAATTCGTTCTATTGGAGAGGGCTCATGTTTCAAAATATCATCAGGATCACATTTAGAAATATTTCTAAACACAAGGCATATTATTTCATAAATGTGGCTGGCTTGAGCATAGGGATTGTCTGCTTTATCCTGATCGCTCTGTTCATAACGGATGAATTGAGCTATGACCGTTATCATGAAAAAGCGGACAGGATCTACAAAGCTGGTGTAAGGGCTTTATGGGCTGACAACGAATTCCATGGATGTGTCTCCCCAGCCTCTCTTTCGCGGACTCTTGTCGCCGAGTTTCCTGAAGTGGAAGTTTCCACTCGACTTCGAAGGTACGGATTCCCTGTTATCAGATACGAGGACAAAGTTTTCAGTGAAGAGCGGTGGTATTGGGCGGATGATACGTTTTTCGATGTTTTTACTGTTCCATTTCTCCAAGGCGACCCAAAAACAGCTCTCACCGAACCTAATAGTGTCGTTATCACGGAATCTACGGCGCGCAAATATTTTGGAACGGGGAATCCACTGGGAAAATCTTTGAATTCAGACAATCGAAGGGATTATCAGGTGACCGGCGTTATCGAAGACGTACCCCATAATTCCCATGTGCATTACGATTTTCTGGCATCCTTCATTACGATCGAGGACGGGAGCGACCAGAATTGGATCAGCAACAATTTTCCGACATATTTTGTCCTGAAAGATGGAATATCACATAAGGATTTCGAGACAAAGCTGCAGCTGATCGTAGAGAAGTATGTGGCACCTCAGTTGGAAACAGTTTTTGGCGCCACGCTTGACGAGATGAAAGCCAGCGGTGGATCCATCAGGTATTTTATCACACCACTGACCGATATCCATCTCCATTCTCACTTGAGATTCGAGCATGAACCGAACAGCGATATCGCTTATGTCTACATCTTTTCTGTGGTTGCCTTTGCGATTCTTCTCATTGCGTGTGTCAATTTCGTGAACTTGGCGACAGCCCGTTCTGCCGGGAGAGCCAAAGAAGTGGGAGTGAGAAAGACTATTGGGTCGAATCGGACTCAGCTCGTCCGGCAATTCTTGGCTGAGACTATCGTCTTGGGATTTATCGCGACGATGGTGGCACTCCCTATCATCCATTTTTTACTGCCTTTTTTCAATGATCTCACCGGAAAAAATTTAAGTGTCCCATATCTGGAAAATGCGTCCACGATTCCTTTAATAATGGGAATCGCCCTTGTTGTGGGGCTTGTAGCGGGTATTTATCCTGCGGTTTTCCTTGCTTCTTTCGATCCGGTTGCAGTGCTTAAGGGAGAATCGGTGGGCCGAACTCGCCGCTCCTGGATGCGGAACGTTCTGGTCGTGTTCCAGTTTGCGGTTTCAGTCACTCTCATTATAGGAACTCTCGTTGTGTACAGACAGCTAGATTATATCCAGAACAAAAATCTGGGATTCAACAAGGATCAGGTGGTGGTCATCAAAAAGGCTGACGACATCGGCCAGAAGATCAGGGCGTTCAAACAAGAATTGCTTCGATTCCCTGGTGTTGTAAGTGCCTCGAACAGCTCGAACCTCATAGGAGATTTTTTCGGAGACAATTTGTACAGGCAAATCGATCAACCCAAAGAGAAGAATCAGCTCATCTGGCGAATGTGGACCGACCAGGATTACAGTAAAACCTTCGAGTTGGAGTTTATAGAGGGCCGTTACTTTACTGAAGAACCGCAGGAAGGCCGGCGTGAGGTGGTCCTCAATCAATCCGGCGCTAAAATCCTTGGCTACGAAGATGCTGTGGGCAAGCGGATCATCGATTTAGATGGGAGAGATTTTACAATCATCGGTGTCGTAAAGGATTTTCATTTCGAATCGCTCCACAAGGAACTCAATCCTCTTATCATCCACCCTTATAGCCCCAGGGGGAATGTCAGAGAAACTCTGTCCTCCATGAAAAAAAGTTGGGAGAAGTATGCCTTGAATCAGACTTTCGAATATGAGTTCTTTGATGACCATTTTGCGAGGCTCTACAGGAGCGAAGAAAAAACCGGGACGATCTTTTTCAGCTTTTCCTTGCTGGCTATTTTTATTGCCAGTCTAGGATTATCGGGGTTGACGGCCTTTATCACACAACAGAGGACCAAGGAGATAGGGATTCGAAAAGTTCTCGGAGCTTCTGTCTCCGGGATTTTATTTCTCTACACAAAACAGTTTACACGATGGGTCATAGTGGCCAACATCATCGCCTGGCCTCTGGCTTATTTCGCGATGAATAAGTGGCTCGAGAACTTTGCCTACAGGGCAAGCATTGGGGTAGGGACTTTTATTCTTTCGGCCCTTTTAGCACTGCTCATTGCCCTTTTGACGGTCAGTTTCCAGACCATTCGCGCAGCCATCGCCAATCCTGTGGATTCCCTTAGATATGAGTGAGTTTTGAGTTCATCAAACAATGGAAAGATTTCAGACGAGTTTATTGAGCAAAATTGGTAAGATAAAATTAAATCCTATCTTTCTCCGCCCCCAATAACAGGGATGTGAATGAGTGGATGTTCTTCCAAGTCAGTGTGGACTTTAACCACACTCAGAATCCCACCCTCCGGGATTTTTTTGAGTTTCGCTCTTAGCCGATATTTCCTCCCTTTTTCAAGGGTTTTGATCGAGAGATCCAATGCTCCACTCAAATCCTCCAGCTTTGTGATTTTAAATACTTTTTCACACTCGAAGATTATATCCAGTTTTTTGGGCCTTTTCCCCTTCTTCGGAAAAAATGAAAATCTATCCGGTGTGACCTTGATAATTCCCAGTTTTTGACCCAAGATCTCTAATACAGCCTTTATCGGAGGGTTCTCAGATATGAGTGTAATGGTCTCCTTAAAAGTGCCAGCCTTAAGCTCTGGCTTAAGCACAAATTTTAGAAATACTCCACGTCGGTAATTCGGGGATGCAATATCCTCAACGTCGATAGCCGCAGTGGAAGTCTCGATTTTAAGATTTTTGAGCTTCCCCTGCTCAACAAGAGTCCCAACTAATGACGCTCGGCCAGAAAATGAAGCATCTTTGGCAATTTGTCCCGCAGAAATTAGGGCCGGCTTAAATGCTAGCACGGCTTTGATATTGGCCCTGACTCTAAGTAAGGCTTCGGGCTCTTCGCTGATGTCTGTTAAGATGGCTATTTGACTCATCAGGGGCTCGCTCAATCGCGAACTGTCTAGAGTTATGGCGATGTTTTGCACTTCTCCTGGACCGAGTGAGAAAATTGATGGATTTACCGAAAATATTTTAAGCTGGGGATAGATGCGCACTGCGCGTACGAACTCGCTACTGTCATTGCGGACGGAAAAAGTTGCAGTCGGGCTCTCCCCTTGAACAATATATCCAAAATCAATTTCTGATTTGTCTATAAAAAGTATGGCATTTTTTTTGTCTTGAGAGCAGGATGCTTTCTCAGAAGGAGTTGCATGTCCAAGATATATACTGGATAGAGATAAAGCCAGAAGGGAAAGTGCAATTCCAAGAATTTTGTTTCCGCGTTCTTTCATATATCTACGAATCGATATACAGACTCAACCCTTGCACTACTTCCCTGATTTATTGGGCGGTACAGATTACTTTAAAGCGAGCTGATTGCTTTCGGCTAAAATTCTAAATATTTATCTGCCATCTATTTGATTGGGATCTCCGGAATCTGTGACTGAATTCGGATTTCCACCTATGACAAGAGTATAATCAGAGCTTCCTCCAAAACTATAAATTGCATCGCTATTCTCACAAAAATATTGCCAATATCCGCTACCTGTTCGTGATCCTAGATTAATCGTTACATGATTCAAAGCAAGTG
>JASFEP010000218.1:0-7578 GCA_050124775.1 Candidatus Aminicenantota bacterium | reverse complement strand
ATTTATGCAAGTTTACGGTGGCGAATACGGTCGACGGCGACCGCGATGACGATCACTCCTCCGGTCACGATCTGTGTCACCCAAGTGGGCCACCCCATCAACTGACATCCGGTCCGGATCACCGTCATGATGACAGCCCCGATCAAACTGCCGAATACGGACCCCTCGCCACCGGATAAGCTGCCTCCTCCAATTACCACAGCTGCGATGATCTCCAGTTCCAACCCCACAGCGCCAGTGGGATCGCCCTGCTCCTGGTAGGACATGAGCATGAGACCCGCTAATCCCGAAAAAGCTCCGGCAGCGGCATAGACATAAATCTTCACTTTGTCCACGGCCACTCCGCATAGCCTGGCCGTCTGTTCATTCGACCCGACGGCGAATATGTGCCGTCCCAGGCGGCTGTACCTGAGGAGCCCCGCGACCAAAAGGGCAAGAGCGATCATCAACCATCCGCCCGGCGGAATAAGCTGCCACTTGCGCGATGCGGGGAGGGAGGCCAATAGGTCGCTCAAGGCGGTAGATCCTACATCGATGGGCATACTGCTCGAGAGTCCTTTGGCAAATCCGCGCACGATCAAAAGAGTTCCCAGGGTGACGATGAATGGCACGAGCCTGAGCTTCGTGATCAATAATCCGTTGGCCATCCCCCAAAGCAGACCGGACACAACGCCCCCGCAGGCAGCAAGGAGCGGACTGAATCCAGAGGACTGCATCAACAGGGCGACAACCACAGAGCAAAAGGCGATGTTCGATCCGGCCGAAAGATCGATCCCTCCCGTAATGATAACGAGTGTCATTCCGATAGCTGCCACACCTACGATGACAGATTGTTGCATGATCGTTTCAAGCGCTGTGAACGTCACGATCCGCGAGTTGAGAAGAGCAAAAAATGCATAGACGAGGATCAGTGCGAGGAAGGGACCGAACGTGTTCAAAAGCCTGAGCGTTTTAGACGTACTCAATTCCCTTTTCTGTACCATCATTGTTTTAGCGTGTCCAAAAGATCGAGCGAATTTTCTTGCCCGGTGGCTTCCCGCATGAGGATTTCTTCGCTCAGTTCGCTTACAGGTCTTGCTGAACCAAGCCGCCCACGGCACATGACAGCTATCCTGTCACACACGCCGAGCAGCTCGGGAAGATAGCTGCTCGTCATCAGAATAGCTTTGGCTGGTTTTCCTGATTCTGAGGATGAAGATGTCAAGGAATCCATGATCTCGTAGATCTTTGCCTTAGCTGCCACATCTATACCCCTCGTCGGTTCGTCGAGCAGAAGCACATCCACATCCCGTTCCAGCAATCGGGCAAGAGCAATCTTCTGCTGATTCCCTCCGGATATATCTCCCACGCGCTGTGTCGGACCCTGACACCGAATGTCCAGCCGCCCGATCCATTTTTTGGCTGCCGCATGCTGGCGTTTGGGCCGGATCAATCCCCACCGGCCGAACTGATCCAGATTGGTCATGGTGACGTTGTCCGCCAGGTCCATCTGCAGGTTCAAGCCTTCATCTTTACGATCCTCACTGAGGAACCCCACACCTTGAAGCCATCTTTTCACGGGCGAAAAGGGGCCTATGTAAGCACCGATCTTGATCTCGCCCCTGCGCACTGGATCCAATCCGAACAGAACACGCAAAAGCTCGGTTCTCCCCGCCCCGACCAGACCTGCGATTCCCAGGATTTCACCCTGGTGAAGAGTTAAGCTGGAAAATTCGGGTTTCACGAATCCGCCTAATTCTTTGATCTCAAGGACGGGCTTTCCCCTCGTCCGCGACGAGTGAGGATACATCTCTTCGACCTCCCGGCCTACCATCAGGCGGACGATATCTTCCAATCTCTCTCTTTTCACATCTCTGACTCCCATGACGCATCCGTCCCGAAGCACAGTGATGCGATCTGCAACCTTCTGGACTTCCTCAAGATAGTGGGAGATGTAAACAATGGCCAAATTCTGGCTTTTGAGTTCTTCGATGATCCCAAAAAGCCTCTCCGTATCGGACTGATTGAGGCTGCTCGTCGGTTCGTCGAAGACCAAAACCCGGCATCCCATTGTGAGAGAGCGCGCGATCTCTACGATCTGTTGCTCGCTGATCGACAGCTCCGATACGCGTGTTTCAAGTCCGATCTCGGGATGCCCCACCCGCTCCAATGCAGCTCGAGCCACTTTCTGTGCGTCTTTCCGGTGGACGAGGCCCAATGTCGTGGGTTCCTGCCCTAGGGAAATATTTGCCTCGACTGTGAGGTGGGGAGCGAGCGTCAGTTCCTGGTAGATCATACCCACGCCGCGACGTCTCGCTTCAAGGGGATCATGCGGTTGATACGGACGCGAGTCGAGCATCATGGAGCCAGTATCCGGAGGATATACCCCTGAAAGAATTTTCATCAAGGTGCTCTTCCCTGCACCATTCTCGCCGACGAGGGCGTGAACTTCGCCGGCAGATACTTGAAAATCCACACCGTCGAGCGCAACGGTGGCACCAAAGCGTTTGTGAATATTCCGCATATCGAGGAAAGCTTGGGCCATGATTCCTGGTATTACTTCTGGCTGAGCCAGTATTCAAGGTCGGGATCTATCAACTTCTGGATCTCGGGCTTCTGTAAATCTTGACGCCTCACGAAGGTCACTCCGGTATCGATGCGTTTTTCAACAGGCTCTCCTCGGAGATGGTCGAGCATGGTCTTTACACCCAAAAAACCCATCAGGAAGGGATTTTGAACGACCAGCCCATGAATCTCTCCCTCTTGGAGACCCCTGACCAGCGGATCGTCAGAATCGAATCCGATAAAAATCACTTTCCCCGCAAGCCTTTGTCTTCGAAGCGCCTGGAGCATGCCGTATGTGGACGATGCATTCGGACAAAAAATCCCGTCGATCGTCAAATTGCCCTGGGAATCTTTGAACCGGAGGAGGAGGTTTTCGCTGGCCTGTTGCGCCTGCGCTCTCGTTGCCCCGGCATATTGTTCGTCACTGACAAGTGTGACCTCTGGAAATTCTTCGAGAGACTCGAGGAAACCTTCCTCACGATTGGTGGTGCTGGCCGATCCCTCCATGTACCTTAGGAGAACGGCCCGGCCTTTGCCCTGGAGGAATTGTCCCATTTCTCGACCGGCTATGCGGCCGCCTTTCCTGTTGTCTGTCGCGATGAAACTAGTGTAGACATCCTCAGAATCATGGAGACCCGAGTCGATTATGATCACCGGAATGTCTTTCCTGACGGCATCCCTCACCGGTCGCCGCAAAGCCATTGCGTCCAACGGAGCCAGAACGATTCCTGAGACATTGTTGAGGACCTGATTATCGACGACTGCAATCTGTTGCTGCCTGTCGTCCTCCTTCTCCGGTCCGACCCAGGTGATATCGACACCCAAGTCCACAGAGGCCTTGATCGCTCCCGCATGCACGGATTCCCAGAATATGTGAGTCGTTCCTTTGGGGATGACTGCGATCGTGAGGTCAGACTCCTCTGTCTCCCCTGTTGTGCAAGCAAAAAACATCGCACCCAAAACAATTGGGAGAAGCGCCATCCGAAGGGCTATCGGCTTCCTTATAAGTGCTCTGTTCATTAAAATCGTCTTGGGGAGGATTGTTTATTCCTCATGTTGTGAGAAGTATATAATGAATGGATTGAAATGACAATCTCCCTTTACCTGAATTATTCACGGACCGATACCGCTGCAAAGGCAAGGCCGTGGCCATGAAGGGGCCTTTCAGGCGGTGTGGAAAACTTCCTTCATGGACTCCCACTTATACACATAATCATCCAAAGTCACTCGAGGGAGAATCCTATCGATGAAATGCTCCTCGTATTCATCAGAAGAAAAAGGGGGAGTTTCTTCAAGCTCACCATAGAGATAGAAACGTCCTTCCTTGTGAAATACGGAAAGTTTTTGAATGTGACCTGCGTTTAAAATATCTTCCGGAATATTTGATACCTTTGCCTTTGTTATGATAGATTCTTTTTTGGTTCGATAAGCGAGCCTTCGAATAGTGGCGTTCCGAGGCTCAATGTCTGAAAAATGGGCAATCTCATCCATCGAAGCCCACCACTCCCCTTCTTTTCGGCCCTGGATGGGCTCCTGCATTGGGTCTGTCAATTTCCACCAGTCCCTGGTGATCGAATCCCGCCCCATTTTTTGCATGTCCTTATCCAAGTCTTGGCCGTGGTATTCATAATAGGAGAAAAGCCTTTCCTCCCGCAGGAATATGGAGTAATTACGGATGTTCGAATCACGGATACGTTTGAGCACTCCTGGAAAAGTGTACTTGTGAAGAATAACGTACCTCTCTTCGTACTCCGGCTTCAATCCGATAACACTCCCGAAACGCTGCACACTCCGCACTCAGCTGTCTCCTCCGAGTCATTGGATCCCCGACTTCTCTGTCGATAACCGACTCAATGACTCATGATATCGGTAAAGTTCAACAGACTGAAAGCTCGAGTCCAGTCTGGCTGATCTCGTAATCAAAAAACCGCGCCAGGGGATTCGGAGGATTTGTCTCCAGCAGCCGCCGGGCTTCGGCCGCATCCTCGGGGGATTTGCAGACAACCAACAAAAACCCGCCACCGCCCGCTCCTAGAAGTTTAGCCCCGTACATAAAAGGCTTGAACATCGCAAGAATTTCCTCGATCTCAGGAGTGGATGAATCCGGATCGATCTCCTTGTTCAAGCGCCATGCAAGATCGATACTTTCGCCGAAGCCTTCGATGTCCTTGCGGGAAAGCGTATCTTCGATCAAAGGAGGAAGTCGATGCAATTTTCTCAAAGTCGCCATGGCGCTTCTGTCTCGGTCCAAATAGCTGCCGACGACATTTCTCAGGATGTTCTTGGCAAGGCGCCTCATCCCGGTGTAATACAAGAGAGTCTGCCCTCCGTTACAGTCAGGATCGCAAAGATCCGGAGGAACCGGATGGATCTCAGGATCAGGAACCATCCCTGGAGCTGTTGAAATGATCTTTACGCCTTTGATCGTTCCGCCGATCTGATCCTGCCACCCTCCTCCGGTCGTAAGTTCCTGTTCCAGCTGGAGAACGCTGTGAAAGAGCTCACGCTGGGACAGGTCACGACCCATCATCCGGTGAATAACGGACAGAAGCACGGCTCCCATGATGCTAGAGGTTCCCAATCCGCTCCCGCTGGGAATAGCGGCAAGTGTGGTCAGTTCGATCCCTCCGCCAAAATGGCGGAGGAGGTCCTGAAGAGCTTTGACTTCAGATGGCCAATAATCCCTGTCAGGAGAAAGCCCGGCAAGTACAAGGGCCGCTTTGGCCAATGCAAATTCACTGGTCGGCTTTTTATAATCCATCAATTCATCACGTTCACTCACACAGATCCTCACACCATGATCGATGGATGCGATACGGATCTCGAGTGCATCGATAAGCCTTGCATAGACATGGATCGGAGGCTGGCCGTTGAGGTCGACGGCAGCATTAATGACCCTCCCTCCGCGTTCCAGAGCGTAGGGAGGCGTATCTGTCCAGCCCCCCCCGAGATCCAGGCGGGCAGGCGCCCGTCCCCATATGATCTCATCCTTGCGCAATGTGTTTTGAGGACAACTCTCCTCACCTTTTCTAGTCGTCACGATGGCCTGGCTCAAATTGAGGAATGCCAGATCGTGTATGTTCCCCGTCCACTCAGAGGTGCTCGATTTTGAATCCATATCGATCCCCAGGGACTTTAATCTGGACTTTTCGGCCTCGCCCGACCGCTTCCGCACTTCGCCGAGTATCTTCGTCCAAGGAACTGTGTAATGCTCCCAAGAGGTCTTGATAGAGGTGGCCAGCGTGTGGAGTACTCGCGATAGCTTCAATCGAGACAGCCCGGATTTTTTAGATACGCGGAATTCAAGGTCACACGCCATTTTCAGTATCGAAACGCAGAGATCTGCGCAGTCATTCACATCCATCTGACTGAAGAGGTAGGATAATTCCCTGGCTGAAAACTCGCTCTCGGGTTGGAAAAAATTATCTATAGAGCCTAAAAAAAAGCGTAATCGATGAGCCATTCTCCTCGAGTAGAAGTCTTTCTTATCGGCCAAGCGAGCTGCGTCCTCGAAGCTATGCCTGTCACCGTTAAGCCACTTCTGTTTCCTTGGCTCGGTCGCCTTGTGGGGTTCGAACATCCAGAGCCACTCCTTGAATTTTCGAGGATTTTCCACTGAAGGAAAAATCCGAGCATTCCAGATGGATCTTTTCTCTGAGGAGAGCCAATCATCCCAGAGATCTGCTTCCCTCGCTCCCATTCCGTGCATCCAATCCGCGAAAGGAAGATTGCAAAACAAAGTGTCTGAATCGATCGGATCCTTTATCCTGTCATCGATCCCATAGATGCGCACGAAGCTGATCGAATCGCCCAACAGAGATTTTCCCTTGATGACATCGACACAGGCTTTATCCGGCATCACGATCGGCTCATCGATGTCAACACCCACGAGTGCGTTTTCTCCGCCCAGGTCAACTGAAGCTTCGATGGAACATCCTTCGATCCAGGCATCATGGCCACGAACCAATCCCTCGTTCGATATGCGATTATTGATGCTCAAAATCGAGTCTTTGGGTCCGGTCCCTGTGTCTTTTTCGCAAAGCGATATTCCGCTCTTCATGACCTGCCGGATCGAACCGAAATGCAAAAAATCGCACCGGGATAAGGTTTGACAGCCAAATGGCGTGTCGAACATCGTCTTAAAAATGTGTTCCAGGCAGGACTCTCCGATCGGCGAACCGCTTTTTTCCATACGCGCGATGTACTGGCGGCAATCGATATCTGATCCCATGGCACAACACACTTCCCTGTAGAGATCGAGCCCCCATGACTCGATCGCATCAGCTACCGGTCCGGCCCAAACGAATCCCTTTTTGTCATCCCATCGGACACCGGCCAGTTCGAGGAGTTTTATGGCTGAGGAGACATCCCAGTTCAAAATTCCGATATCGAGGCATGCCGTTCCCTCCCTGTTTATGGCGCCACTCTCCTCCTGTTCTTTGACCGAGGGTTTTTGGAGGAAGAGTTTCACTGTCCCATCTGCAGAGGGAACGAAAACACCATGGTTTTGCGTCAATTCCAGCGGTGCGAGATATCCCAGTCCTGTGATCCCTCCTTCCAGAAACTGGACTTCTGAAACATCAAAATCCAAGAGAACATCCCCTGTCGTAACAACGACCTGTCCCCTTCCCCGGGCTATTTCGGGAAGGTCTCGATAAACAGGGAGTTGCCGGTCAAAGATCGTCTGTCCCAAAATGCTCCCCGGTTCCCCGGGCAAAGGAATAAAAGCTTTGCCACAAGCTCCATAGGCCGGAAGTCTCTTGGAGTCTCCACCCGCATGGATAATCAGAATACGCAAGCGCTCGAGTATTTCTTTCCACAGCTCTTGGGAATTGGGTCCCGCTTCGGAAACACGCTCTTTGAACTCGAGAGACAGCACCTTCATTAAGGAACATATCGTGCTTCCAGCACTTCCGACACGTTTTCCTTCCGGATCAGGAACGACAACAGCCTTTCGGAATCCGGAGAGAAATCCTAGATTCTCTCTGATATCCAGTTGATCTCTGTAGGCTGCCGCCTGTTCAAGATTGGACG
>JASFEP010000217.1:0-7580 GCA_050124775.1 Candidatus Aminicenantota bacterium | reverse complement strand
GAAATATTTTCCTAAGGGGAGGTCTCTAATGAATAAGCGGATTGCTCTTCGGATCATTTTTATTGTGCTTATTTTTGTTCTGTGTCTTCAAGCTGATGTGTATGCTCAGAGAACGGGCTACACAAAAGAGGAATTCATGCGCCGCAGAGCCGCACTCATGGAGCAGGTCACAGAAGGAATCATCGTTCTCTTCGGGAATGCCATTCCACAATCCGGGGCCCATTTCCGACAGGACAATGACTTTTACTATTTTTGCGGGCGGGAAGACGTCAATGCCATATTGATGATGATTCCGCGGATGAAGCAAAGCATATTGTTTTTGCCCCAAACATCAGAGAGGGAGGATATGTTCCACGGGATCAATTTGTTGAAAGACCCGGATGCCAAAAAAAAGACCGGCCTGTCGTCGATACAGCCGCTCGGCCTTTTTGATGAATACCTAGCGCGTTGGAGCGGAAGGATTGGTAATAAACTTCATATCCGTCTTTCTCCCAGAGATACGGTCGACAATGCTCGGTATGAATACAAACTGTTCCAGGCGAGGAAAAACAGGATCTTTTACAACGATCAAATCTCTTTAGACAACTACCGTGTGAAAAAGCTCAAAGAACGCTATCCTTACTGCGAATTCGAGGACATAACGCCATTTATCAATGCGATGAGAGTGATCAAGACTCCAGAGGAAATCGAAGTGCTCAGGAGGATCGGGAAAATATCTGCTGAGGGCGTCAAACAGGCTATGCTTAAAGGTAAACCCGGAGTTTATGAATATGAGATTGAGGCAGCAGCCATGTCTGTCATATTGAATCACGGTGCCAGACGTTTTGCCTATCCGCCCATTGTAGGGTCCGGACCGAACTCATGTATCCTGCATTACGCAGAGAATTCCCGGATGGTCGAAGAGGGTGATATTATCCTCATGGATTTTGGAGGAGAGCTGGATTACATGTGTATGGACATCAGCCGGACCTGGCCGGCCAACGGGAAATTCACAGATGAACAAAGAGAGGTATACCATATTGCGTTGGAAGTTCAAAAAGCTTCGATCGAAGCCTACCGGCCAGGAGTGACAACCGCAGATGTCCGCAAATATGTCGCAGAAAAAATGAAAGTGATGGGATTGAACACCCGAGGTCAAAGAGGGGGCATCGGTCATGGCGTGGGCATGGCCACTCATGATGTGGGGCCGCTCAGCCCCTTGAAGGAAGGTATGGTTTTTGCGATCGAACCAGGATTATATTATCCTGAGAAAAACCTCGGCGTCAGGATTGAAGACACAGTCCTCATCACCGAAGATGGCTGCGAGGTCCTTAGCAAAGACGTCCCTAAAGAGATCGCCGATGTCGAAAAACTCCTCGCCCCCCGCAAATAATCCAGGTTTGATTATTAGGATTCGGTTACAGTTGTACTAAGGATATAACAGGATTGCTAATTCCCCTTCCAGAAGCTTTTTTATCTGGTTCACAGCAGAGCTTATGGAGGAAGATCTTCTTTAAAGCGTTTTATAACTCCCAGTTATAAAACACACCGAAATTCGGAAAATATCTTACACTGAGTAATATCCGGCATCGTCCACTGCTTCGATGAGTATCTGAATATTCTCTCTTAAAGTATACGGCGCTATGGAGCAAGCTGTGCTGAGGATGTAACCGCCTCCGGGTTTCGCGATCTCGAGCTTTCGTACAGCATCCTTTTTTACATCTTCTGCGCTTCCTTGAAGCATCACATTTATGGGATCGATGTTTCCTTTGATGAAGATTTTATGGCCTACGCGTTCTTTTGCTTCCTCCAGGCGGACATTTCCGATCGGGGGAGGATCCAAACATTCTAAACCCGAAACACCAGATTCCGCAATCATCTCTAGGCGGTCATTGATCGCCCCACATGTATGAATATAGATGTGGGTCCCCGAATCACGAACCGCCTTCACGATTTGGCTCTCACACGGCAGAACGAACCTGCGGTAGAATTCCGGAGAAATAAAACCCGCTCCCGCATAGGGCGAAGATATTTTTATGGCATCTACACCAATCTCAGCCTGGTCGAGGGCGATCTTCGTGACTCCTCCAGCATATTTCTGCATGATTTCCATGGATTTCAGAGGATTTTCGATGAGATACATCATCGCATTTTTTATGCCGAAAAGCCGGAGGAAATAATCAAACGGCGAAGTGACCTCCCCATGGATGGAAAAGCGATCTCTGACTTGTTCCTTTACCAAATGGAAGACGTCATACGCATGATGGGGATCGATATAAAAATCCAAACCCTGTGAGACCGGGATAAAGTCGATTTCTTCCGGGATGGATTCTGGCTCGATATCTTCGATCGAGGGTTTGGGAAGGATGTTTGCGGGGTAATACCTTGGAAGGTCGTCCGGAGGAAATGCAGTCCGGTCGCCGTTTTTCCAGGTGATGACTTCCTGGTTTCTGTCTTTTTCGATCTTAAGGATCTGCTTCATCCACTGGCTTGAATGTCCATGAAGGCTGATGAGGATGCCATCGAATAGGTATATCTCCCTAAGTTTGAGGAGCGTTTCTGTAAAAACTTCTTTCGAGAACCAAAGCTCAAGGGGGCGAATGCCTGTTTGGAGGAGCATATGGCCGATACTCATCTGACACATGATAGGGACACAATCCGGTTCCTCCATGTTCATGGCCTTTGCCATACGTTCTTTGGAACTCATCATCGTCCTAGAAATAAAACGATTCGCCCAGCAAGTCAAGAAAAAAGGTTTGTTTTTTGGATTGATGATCGAGTTGATATAATAGATGAAATATTATAAAAAAATATTATGAGCGAAAGGAGGACCGGATAATGAAAGCATTCAAAGGCTCCACAAAAATCTCCTGGCTTATTTGTGTTCTTTTTGCAGCTTTAGTGAGTGCATCATGTCAAACAGAATCAAAAGGCCAGATTCTGGATATGACTTATGTGTACGATGAAAACACCATTTACTGGCCAACGGCTAAAACTTTCGAGCTAAAAAAGGTCGCTTGGGAAGTTGGAGTCGGAGGATACTGGTATGCATCCAATGAGTACAGCGCCTCAGAGCATGGGGGAACTCATGCTGACGCTCCTATTCATTTTGCAGAAAATGGACGAACAATCGATCAAATTCCCCTAGAGGAATGGATTGGGCCTGCAGTCAAGATTGATGTTACCGATAAGTGCGCAAAAAATCGGGATTATCTCCTTTCTGTGGGTGACATCACGGATTGGGAGGAGCAACACGGACAGATTCCCCATGGGGCATGGGTAATCATGTACACAGGGATCGACACCAAGTACTATCCGGATAAAATGAAGGTTTTGGGGACAGAGAAAACGGGCGAGGAGGCGCTGCCAGAGCTCAGCTTTCCTGGGTTTTCGCCCGAATCCGTTGAATTTTTGGTGGGCGATCGAAACTTTACCGGCATCGCAATAGACACACCCAGTATCGATTACGGCAAATCCGAAGATTTCAAAGTCCATCGAATATTGTTCGCTGCGGATAAGCTGGCTTTGGAGAATATCGCCAATCTTGATAAGCTTCCTGTTAAGGGAGCAACTCTTTATGTGATGCCCATGTTCATCAAGGACGGAACAGGAGCCCCCGCCCGGGTTTTTGCGATGCTTCCTTGATATGAATTGAGATGGGCATTTTCTCTTTCATGCGATGTTAACCCTGCCGGATCCTGTTTTGAGCGGTCCACACGGGGGGAAGGAATCTGGAGCCAAACATTTCAAGGAACTGATGCGACACCAATCAATTCGAGGAAGCGATTCTATCGGATGGATGTGACCAACCAAAGAAGGAATATGATGACTCCGACGAGTATCCAACTCCCCCCAAACCCGAGAACATCCATTTTGGTCGGTTTTTCGATTTCCCAATTCGAGTTGGGAAGGAGTTTGTCCTTCTTGAACCGATCGGGGTTTTGATAAGATCGTTCGAGTTGCTTTTCCTCTTCATCTCGGGTTTTTTGCACCGGCGTATGCAGCTTGGCATAAAACCTGTCCAGATGGTCCTTGGGTACGGCTTTGGTCACTAAAGACACAAGAAAGAGCAGCAGGAAGGGAAACAGCGCATCGAAAAAGAATCGGATAGCCACCAGTTGAGCTTTCGTCGATTCGGAAAAATCGATACCGACCCAACTCAACACCCAAAGCTCCGCATGAAATCGGCCTAAGCCTACTCTATCAGATTCGGGATCGGTAGGATCGACTCGGACAACGTTATCAAAAAAGATCCCTACCGGCCGGATCACATGTTGTTTCTCTATGGTCTGTCCCAAGTAATCAGCTTTTCCAGTCTCCACATCCTCATCGAGAGCCTTGGTGGATATTGTCAGGGTTTTGGATTGTGTCTCCGTCAAAAAATGTGTGTTGGTTTTCGCCCAGTTGAGGGTTGAAAAGAGATTCGGTATTACCGCGTATATGAGGAGGCATAGGACGACCTGGACGACAACCGCACCTTTGGTGAGCCTTCGCCACATAAATCCCAACCAGATGGATGCCCCAAATATCGCAGGTATGGAGATGATGTATTTGAAGAGCTCCAAAAGGTTGTTTATAAAGAGGGCAACACCGATCCCGCCCAGCAGAGTGATCGCAATGACGATCCTTCCGATGATCAAATAGTGTCTCTCCGATTTTTTAGGGCGGAAAGGCTCGTAAAGATTCTTTATGAACAGAGCCGAATAGGATACGGCACTTGCATCCAGTGTCGACATATTGGCCGCGAGGATCCCGATAAGCATCAATCCGATGGCGCCGGGAATGAGTAGGGACTTTGTCATGAATCCCCAAATGAGATCCGGATCATGGAGCATCCCCGAATAGAGGCCGATCGCTATGAGTCCTGCCAGTGCCCAAAAGATCATGATGAAACGCTTAAAAAACATTCCGGCTATCATTCCGAAGCGAGCTGTCATTTCATCTTTAGCCGAACCTGCGGTCTGCATGTTTGGAGCTACAGCGATGATCGAAACAAGGTTGGCAAGTACCATAGCCAATATCGTGTACCAAGCATACTCGCTCATCGTGACTGACCCGAAGAGCTCGAACATGTAATCCGGGACCGTGGCGTGGAGACCTGAGAAGCCTCCGATCTTCGCTAACCCGAGAGGAATGAGGATCAAAGAGAATAGGATAATCAACACGCCTTGAATGATGTCTGTAATTGCTGCCGCGCGGAATCCGCCCATCATGGTGTAGATGCCGACGATGACGGCGTATATGAAATAAAAAAGGACCGGGTCTGTGTAGGAGATGAAGGAATGGAGTTCACCCCGTTTGTTTAGTTCATCCAGCTCTGCATATCTCGACTCTTCTTCGCTGCTAAGTCTTTCGTTCGCCCGGGATTTGAGTGCTTGATACTCGCGGAATTGTTTGACGCTGATACGCTCTTCGTAGGTCATTTTCTCTGGGGGTTTTGGTGTCATGGCCATCATGGTCTTTGCAGCGACCATGTAACCGACCCCGCCGCCCAAAATAGACACCAAAAGAATAAAAACTGCATAGCTGGCCCCCAGCGATTTACTGTTGAAGCGCTCGGTGAAGTAGTCGCCGATGGTTGTCAATCGGATCCGGCGGAAAAAAAATGTTGTGAACCAGTAAAATGGCGTAAGGAACAAAACCAGGAATTGAATCCACATGCCTCCGATACCCTGGCGGTAAATCTCACGCGAAACTGCGACAGCTTGATCCGCGTTTGTGGAACAACCAAAATTGAGAAAGAATTGAGTCGTTTTCCCCAATTTTCGTCCCGCAAGAAAAAAATCACCTGTGTCTTTGGTCTTTCTTCCGGCCCATCGTCCTAGCCAGAGGATGGCACCTATGTAAAGAAGAATGATCCCGGCATCCAGGATGTGAAGTCCCCATATTTGCATCAGCGCGCCTTTCCAGTCTTTAGTTTTTACAGGGCCTCTGCACGAAAGTCAATAACATAAGAAAAGGGGACAGGCTACTTTTTTAATTACCCCTATAAAAAGTAGCCTGTCCCCTTTTTATCTTGGTTTTTATGTGGGGGTATTATATAAATACGTTCAGGAAGTCATTCAGAGAGGAGAACAGTGTGAAACAGGAATTCCTTAAGCGGCTTAAACAGCGGGATCTTCTGATCGGCACGTTCATGACCCTTCCCTCACCCGATATCGCTGAGATATTCGCAGAGCTGGGATTCGACTGGCTTTTTGTGGATATGGAACACACCACCCTCGATGTCGAAGATGTCCAGCGTATCCTCCAAGCTGTGGGAGATACGTGTGCCTGTGTGGTCCGTGTGCCCAGTAGCGATGAAGCCTGGCTTAAAAAAGTGCTCGATGCCGGTGCAGACGGCGTTATCATCCCTCATGTCAACAGGGCCGATGAAGTCCGCCGGATCGTACGAACGTGTCTTTATCCTCCGGAGGGCTCTCGCAGTGTCGGCATGTCGCGCGCTCAGAAGTATGGATTAGGTTTCAACGACTATGTGGAAAACGCCAATCAGTCTGTCGCCATCATTCCACAGATCGAACATACGGAAGGCGTCCAAAACATCGAAGAGATCGTCAACGTCTCCGGAATATCTGCCGTTTTTATCGGTCCCTATGACCTCTCGGGAAGCTTGGGAAAACTCGGGAAGATCGAAGATCCGCAAGTTCGAAAAAACATCACGATTGCCAAAGATGCCTGCGCTCAGGCAGGATTACCCGCGGGAATTTTTTGTATGGATACAGAAGCCGCATCTTCCTCCATCGAACAGGGCTTCACACTCATTAGTGTGGGAATGGACATCCTTTTTGTCGAGCGATCCGCCCAAAATACGCTTCGAAAGCTCCGTGAGTAAGCTGGCTGAACCTATGAATGAGACGACAGGAAAAACCTTCATAAAAACTGGGCATTCAACCTTCGATGGCCTCATTCCCCGGATAAAAGCGTTTTTGGAGCGGAATTCCCTGGATGTCATCATCGACGGAAAAACCATTAGGGGCTACCGGTCGCCGGACGCCAAATCGCTCTGGATCAGGGATTTCAGCGACATCCTCCGTGGCGTGAAATATTTCGAAAAAGACCTCAAGAGCATGGTCGAACATTTTGCTGAAACTCAAGCAGCCAACGGTCGAATATTCGATTATTTCACGACTTTCCCCGAAAAACTGCCCTGCGAGAGGGAAAACTGGACCAAGTATGTCCGTGTTCCTGTCGAGGCTGATGTGGAGTACCGGTTTATCAAGGCCGCTTATCTGGCCTGGCAGGCTACCGGGGATGATTCATGGATCCGCGATCTTCTTCCCCATATGGAACGCGCTCTCCACTATGTGCTCACCCATCCCTGGCGCTGGGATGAGGGCACGGGTCTCGTGAAGAGAGCCTACACCATCGACACCTGGGATTTTGCCTACACAGCGGGAACACACGAATGGCTCCAGTTCCAGGTCAGAGACGACACATACTGGGGGATCATGCATGGTGATAACAGCGGATATTACGAGGCGTTTCGTCTTCTTGCCCGTATGTATGAATACTTCCAAAAGGAGGATATTGCACGGATCTGGAGGGCCCGGGCAGAGGAGTTGCGAACGAACATGAACAGGATCTGTTGGAACGGAAGATTT
>JASFEP010000216.1:0-7599 GCA_050124775.1 Candidatus Aminicenantota bacterium | reverse complement strand
CTCGATCTCATCGATAGCCAGAGAATCTTTGATCTCGGCCTCCTTTTGACTGACGTAATGGCTCATATCTGTGCTGGCGACAATTAGAACATCCTCATCCTGAGCTCTAATAGCACCTGAGATCGCATGCCCGAGTTCTTCCAGCTCTTCGTAGGACGTCTGGTATGCGATAGTTATGGGGACGATCGAAATATCGTCCCTGAAATACTGGATAAATGGCAATTGAACTTCCAAAGAGTGCTCGTGTTCATGGGCGTCGCTGTCATCGTTAACGAGTTCAGACCGACTCGTGATGGCCTCGGCAAGCCGAGGGTCTATCGGGACTTCGCCCAAAGGGGTTTGCCAACTCCCTTCTTTCATGATGGCGAATCGGGACCTGACATGCCGGTGATTTGGGCCGAGAATAACAACTGATTTCGGAATATTGACAGAAGAGAATACAGCCCCAGCCACAGGCCCTGAATACTCATATCCGGCGTGAGGGACGATCACACTTATCGCCTTTCTCTTTTTGGGCTCAGGATCGATCATTCTATCCAATATAGATTTCAGAGAGTCTTCGCGTTCGGGGTAAAAATATCCGGAAACAGCCGGTTTGCGCTTCAAAGAAACCTCCTGCCTAAAAAGATAAGCTTGCGCCTGGTTTTTGTCAAACGAGTGATACACATTTTGTGTGTCACTCGTTAGTGATCCTAACGGAATACTTTCTAGAGGATTTCTTTTTTCTCTGAAAATTCGATGTTCAAACCTTTGAGTTCTTGAAGAACAGGGACATAGATATCCGGTTCCGTGGGAATATAAACACCTGTCTTATCGATCCTCCCATCAAGGATAAGTTTTGTGCCGATCGCCGGGGGCAATCCCACAGTCCTTGCCATGGCAGAATCTCCACGAGGAATCCCATAATCTATGAGAGTGGATGTGATCCGCTCTCCCCCCCCTTCAGGATAAGCTGCTTCAAAGGTGTGCTGGAGGACGATCATATCCCTCTCTCCCTCTTCGAAGGGCATTTTCTCCACCATGCGCGCAGCTAGGATATCGATAGGCCCTCCCGTCTCTAAGGGGATTGCTTCGTCACTCATCAAGCCCAGCCATTCAAAACGGTCGAGGATCTTGGAATCCTCTTCAAGATCGAGATAAACAGCGAGAGCTTTCCTAAGATTTGGCTCTTGAGGATCGCCTATCAGGGACCTCATGAACCTCTCATAGGTGTAGCCTTTCCAATTTTTTTCCTCTTTATCGAGCAGTCCGATGTCGGCTATTTTCTTCAGCGTGGAACACCATCCGATATTCCTCAGGGTGCCCCGCAGCATATTTTTTGTGGATTGGATCCCATAGAGATCCACATAGGGGACAGAATCTCGGTTCGGGTATGCTTCGAAGTCACCCAATCCCTCGATGGGCCAGATCACATAATTGTCGAAAAGATCCTCGGAGGGGATAGTTACGACGTCTCCGTCTTTGATGTATCTGGCAGCGTTTTTTCCGGCAAGAAGGACTCCGATCGGACTCCAAGAGAATTTGTAGCCAAGGGGATTCGTGTTCGCCTCAGGCGCTGGGAGGCCTCCGCAATAGGAGGTGAAACTCGTGATCTCCCCCCCTTTGGACTCCACTTCGTGAATGATCCGCATGGCCTCCATATGATCGATACCCGGATCCAGACCGATTTCATTCAGGATTAGTATGCCTGCATTTTTCGCGTCCTTATCCAAAGCTCTCATCGCGTCGCTGACATACGATGTGGTCACCATGTGTTTGTTGAATTCGATACAAAAGCGGGCAACGAGAGTATGAAATGCATAGGGAACCATGCTTATGACCAAATCTGCATCCTTGACTTCATCCCTGAGCCCCTCTTCATTTTTGAGGTTTAATGTTTTTGCCGTACCTTTAGGATGATTATCGATCAATTTCACAGCCTTACTCACCGTACGGGTGGCTATGACGACCTCGATGTCGGGTTGATCCAGAAGATACCTGACCAGGGGTTTCGCCACGAGCCCTGCACCCAGAATCAATACTCTTTTCATGTTCTTATAACTCCTTTATGAATTATATTTCAATCGACTCATAAAAAACCTTGCATGTATTCAAATTCAGAGGTGAATTTTCCCCCGAAAACGATGGTTCCTTTTTTCACGGAATCAGGCAATCGGCTATTCTCAAAATCGCCTGAAAAATCAGCGTCGGCGATTCCCTTCACAAGGGGCATAAGCGAATGACTGAAGAAAATAGAGGATTCCAGTGCGATCTCTGCAGGTAGGT
Organism: Candidatus Aminicenantota bacterium; assembly: GCA_050124775.1. Lineage (GTDB taxonomy): Bacteria > Acidobacteriota > Aminicenantia > Aminicenantales > Aminicenantaceae > WTAW01. The sequence continues at coordinate 5,334 of JASFEP010000216.1, read as the reverse complement.
TGTCCACAGCCATGACCACAATTCCCCTTCCTTCGAAACCATCTCTGATTTCATCCTCCAACGGGTCATACACAAATACGGGATCATCCGGCGATGTTGCACGAACAGTACATTCTATGGAGCCGTTCACGTCACAAGTGATATCGCCCACGGTTTTTAATTTTGGAGAGGGATCCCCTGTCCACAGGGCTCTGAGAGAGCTCTTGGTAACGAACCTGGGATATCTCGGTTCCCAGTAGATACAGTTCACCAGGATCGACAGATAGGGCAGATATTCTTCAAAAACAGACCGGTACTTTTGGGGGTTGTCATAGTAATCCTGGAGTTCGAATGGATAATCCGGAGAAAGGGGCTCCACCATATCTTTTTCCTTGAAAATGACTTTATACAACCGACTAGATGAATAATTCTTTTTCTTTACGAATTCCTTGACAGTCCCGGGAGAAATGTCTTCAAAAGGAAGCAGATCGAATATTTCTTGTGCACCCTGGGAAACGCGGCCGTATCCTGTAAATCCACAGATGAGCGGCATTTCGGAGGGGACCAATCCCTTGTTTTTAATGACCCAGCCCGCTTTGGAAACTTCTTCCTTCGCGGCGATCAGACTGGGATAGTGGAACGCTTGCTTGATCGATGCGAACGGAGTTTCTATCCCAAGATGCTTCATCCTTTGGCCATAAGCCCACAGTGTGTCGATCATTCCTGCCTGACCTGCCTGTGTGCCAAAGAAGACAAGCCGCTTTCCCTGTTCGTCGATGATCTTTTCGTAGTCGATCAATGTACACCCGAGATCGCAAATTCTTTGGAGCATGGGCATATTTGAGGGCTGTCCTTTTATAGTGTGAGAGAAAAATATATAGACCTTCTTCTCTTCCAAAATACGGGGGGGAATTTCCTTCACTGCAAAAATGATAGGACATGGCTCCAGAGTTTTTACAACTCGAGCCCCTTCTCTCTCATAATCGGCATCAGGGAAAATCCGGATGGGAGATGACTGGACCAATACCTCTAATCCTGCTTTTCGTATAAGCTCTCTGACATGAACCGGTATAAGAGGAACTCTTCTTTCCCAAGGGTTTTTATCCTCTCGACGGAGACCTATTTTCTTCGTCATGATCTGTCCACTTTTGTGCGGTCCAGAATTATGGCACAATCCTTTTTGATGGTCAATCTTTACTTCTACATATCCCCGTTAATTCGCGAGTCAAGGCCAACTCGACTCACCCGTTCACGAAGGTCAAGTCCATGGCGCCTGAAGCTGTAGTGAACTAACGCGAGGGGAATGCACCGGAGGATTTGTTGTAAGATCGAAGGGCAACTTGTGTCGGCGCTTCCGGGTTCAAAATGTCGATTTTGAAACAAGTGCGATGAAGCCGCAAATGCCAATGTGATTAATTGGTAGAATAATGATAATGATCGATATGTCTTTTGTTAAACACAATATCGGCTTTTTTTATGAATAGTTAAGGTTATTTATTGACTCACGGGTGAAGAATTTTCATAATGTGGCTATGATACGGCTTTTCAACACCCTTGGCGGCAAAATTGAACCTTTCAAACCTATAAAAACTGAAGAAGTGAAACTTTATACGTGCGGTCCCACGGTCTATGATTATCCGCATATCGGAAATTATCGCGCTTACATGTTCGAGGACCTTCTCAAAAGGTTTCTGAAGTTTATGGGATTTCGAGTGATCCATGTCATGAATATCACGGATGTGGATGACAAAACCATCAAAGGGGCTGCGGCACAGGGGCTTACGCTCCAAGAGTACACAAAGGGATTCACGGAGGCGTTTTTTAACGATATTGAGAGCCTGAACATCGACAAGGCAGATTTTTATCCGCGAGCGACAGAACATGTACAGGAGATGGCGCAGATGGTCAAGGGCCTTTATGAGAAGGGCTACGCTTATGAAAAGGACGGGAGTTACTATTTCAGCATCGCCAAGTTCAAGAATTACGGGCAGCTATCCAAGATCGACTTGAGCAGACGGAAGGCGGGTGTGCGTATAGATTCTGATGAATACGAAAAAGAGAGCGTCCATGATTTTGCCCTCTGGAAGGCGCGGAAGGAGGGAGAACCAGCCTGGGAAACCATATTGGGCCAAGGACGGCCGGGCTGGCATATCGAGTGTTCGGTCATGAGTGCCAAATATCTGGGGGAGACATTCGACATCCACTGTGGAGGGGTGGATAACATATTCCCCCATCACGAGAATGAGATCGCACAGTCCGAAGCATACACCGGAAAACGATTCGTAAATTTTTGGCTCCACTGTCAGCACCTTATCAGGGACGGAGAAAAAATGTCCAAGTCCATGGGCAACACGATAACCCTTCCGGATCTCATCTCAGAGAGGCAGGCCGATCCCATGGCCATCCGTTTGTTGTTGCTTTCGACCCACTACCGGAAGATACTCAACTTCACTTACGACGCACTGGACCAAGCCCACGCGTCCTTACGCAGGATCAGAGATTTCATCTATGAGCTGGAGCACACATCATTTTCTGAGGGACAAAATCCGGAAGTGGTCGCGCTGATCGATGATATGAAAGGAACATTCCGCAAAGGGCTGAGCGATGATTTGAACATTTCTGTGTCTCTGACAGGCGTCTTTGAGACTATCAAGAGAGGCCATGTGCTGTTATCACAGGGTAAGATGCATAAGGACGATGCGAAAAACATTCTTTCGGCACTCCGGTCCTTGGATAGCGTCTTGGGTATCCTTCCAGACAAAGATGAAAACGCCTTGCCGATCGAAATAGCCGATAAAATCAAGATAAGAGAGAAAGCCCGTATGGAGAGACACTTTGCTAAGGCTGACAAGATCCGCCGGGAATTGCTCGAGGAAGGAATATTGCTCGAAGACACTAAAGACGGCACGAGGTGGAAGCGTATTCAACGGAAATGAGAGGTTTCAAAAGGCAAAAAAGAGTCCTCGCTTATGAACTCGGGAAGACGGGTGAAGAGGTTGCAATCGAATATCTCAAAAAAAAGAAGTACAAAATCATCGAGAAAGGATTCCGATTCTTAAGAGGTGAAATAGATATCATCGCTCATGACGGTGATACCCTCGTTTTCATAGAGGTGAAAACGCGACAAAACACTCGATTCGCTCAACCCGAAGAATCTGTCACTCTCTCCAAAAGAAAACAGTTGCGAAGAGTGGCCCAAGGATATCTTCTTCGCAATCATATCCAAGATGTGGAATGTCGATTCGATGTATTATCACTGACTTATGATGAGGTCGAAGGATACACCGTCAATCATATCAAAGACGCGTTTTGAGCTATCCGAATATTCTGATATGAAAGAGAGATTCTAGAATCCAGTTGATCCCCACAAAGAGAATGGCAATGGGGACAGCGATTCTCATCCACCAGTAAAGAAATACAGGGAAAGGTCTGGCCATCCCGTTAGATAGTTCCTCCAGGGCCTTGGACCTGCGGATAAACCATGCTGCGGTAACGACGGCAAGCAACGATCCGATTGCCTGCATTCCAGAGCCGAAAGCCAGGTCCCAAGGGATGAATATCTGGAAATTGATCATAGGCGGAATGGCCAGCAAAAATACGACGGCACAGATAATGTACACGGCGTTTTTCCTCCCCCAACCAGTGTTATCTGTGATCCCCCCAACCAATACTTCGAAGGCAGCGACATCCGAAAGGAAGGCCGCACCGAACAGCCCTGTAAAAAAAAGAAAGCCGAAGAGCCATCCCAAGGGCATCCTGGAAAAAGTCTGAGGCAGCGTCGCAAAAATAAGGTCAGGGCCCGAGCTGGGTTCGAGGGCGAAGGCAAAGACAGCAGGAAAAATAACAAATCCCGCCAAAATCCCGGCTAGGGAGGCACCTAAACCGGTCAGAAGGGCATTTTTCGGAATGTTCGCATGCCTTGTGAGATATGATCCGTATATGACCATGAAGGTCCCTCCCAGGGATAAAGAAAAGAAGGCCATCCCCAGCGCTGCAGCCATAACCGAAGGAGTCAATTCCTTGAGATCGAAACTCCCGATAAACCATTTGATCCCAGCACCTGCATTCTCGAGAGTGACGGATCGGAAGATCAGAATGATCAATATACTGAAAAGAATAGGGACGATCCATCGGCTGATCTTTTCGATCCCTCCTCTTAACCCCCTTATCAAGACATATCCGCATGCGGAAATGACTGAAAAAGTCATGATGAGCTGCAGACAAAAGGAACTCAGTTTGAAGCCCTGATGGGGTGGGAGAATCAATGAGGCATTGAAAGGGAGACCGAATGCTTTGGTGACCTCACCTAGAGCAAATAATCCGACCCATCCCAACGCGTTGGAATAATATCCTGTTGCAAAGATAACGATGACGAACAAGAATGTTCCGACGATCTTACCTCCAGGAAATCCACCCCTGTCAAAGGCGCCTAGCGTCCCTCTTTGTGTGTGGCGACCCAGTGTCCACTCACACATCAAAGCCGGTATCCCGACGGATAGTACGACTATGATATAGAAGAGAACAAAAGCTGACCCTCCGAACCGTCCAACCATGTAGGGGAAACGCCAAACAGCGCCCAGACCGACAGCTACACCGATCATGGTCATGAGTTGACCGAAAAAAGAAGAAAAGGTCTCCCTTTTCATGGTCTGCGTTTTTCTCGATAGAACCATTTTTGCGCTTATTATTCCTTTTTACTCAAAAATTGTCCATACAACTTATATGAGATATAATATCTTGCCAGTTTTAAGCGGGAATCCCTATCAATGGTAGATTATTCGCGGATTGAAATGAAATTTACGAAGCTATCAGCAACCGGAAATGACTTCATCCTTATCGACAACAGGAATAATCAATTGTCCGGTGAGGAAAAGGAATTTTTTCGTAAAATCTGCCGACGGAGAACAGGAGTAGGTGCCGATGGAGTCATCCTGATGGAGGCGAGTGACAGGGCGGATTTAAGGTACCGCCATATCAACGCAGACGGAAGTCCAGCCGAGATGTGCGGAAATGGAGCCCGGGCGCTCTGCTACTATGCGGTATCCCAGAGCATTGTCCCTCCTCATCTCACATTCGAGATCGAAGAGGAGATCCATGAGGCCTGGGTCACTGGAGAGCAGGTAAAATTGAGGATCCCTCCGCCTAGCCCTCTGAGAGACAAGCTCGGAATAGTCACAGAAGAAGGGCTGGAGGAAGGGGGGTTTATTAACCTGGGAGTCCCCCACCTTGTTCTCTTCACAAACTCGGTCGAAGCCGTTGATGTCCTTTCAATCGGACGGCTGTATTCCTGTCATCCCTTATTCGAAAATAGGACCAACGTCAACTTTGTCCAGCACATCGATGCCCATACAATTT
>JASFEP010000215.1:0-7608 GCA_050124775.1 Candidatus Aminicenantota bacterium | reverse complement strand
CGTCGTCACTCTCTGTTATATTGCAATGAATGCGGTATACATGTATGTTTTGCCCCTGGATAAGGTTGCGTGCTCCACGCGGATCGCCGCCGATACTGCCGACACATTGATCGGATTCGGTGGAGGTGCCTTCATGTCGGTTTTGGTCATCTTCTCGACTTTCGGTGCTTTGAACGGGATCATCCTCTGTGGTCCTCGGGTGTATTATTCGATGGCTCAGGATGGCCTTTTGTTCAGATGGTTGGGTGATATCCATCCCAAATTCCGGACGCCCCATAAAGCGATATTATTTCAAGCCATATGGTCTTCAGTCCTTGTAGCCAGTGGCACTTATAGAGCTCTGTTTACCCGTGTTGTCTATACGGAATGGATTTTCTTTGCGCTTATGGCGTTCGGTTTGTACAAGTTTCGAATGAGACCTGGTATCGTTCGGGGTTTTAATATTTGGGGATATCCGATCGTGCCAGCGGTCTTTATCCTATTTTCTCTGGCCATTGTGGTCAATCAGCTTGCGAGTGATCCCAGGGAAAGTCTGTTCGGGATTGCCGTTGTTTTATTGGGCATGCCTGTGTATTATCTCTGGGTGAAAAGGAGACTAAAGGAATAAGCATCATGAGAATAATCGATCTCCATAATCATTTCTTTCCGCCACAATATCTCGAAGCGATCCAATCCGGTCCAAGTAATGTGAGGATAACCTTCGATGCAGATAATAATCCGCTCCTTCATTATCCCGGGGATTACAATATCGTGGTTCCCGAGCACAGGGATATCGCACGCCGGGCCGAAATTTTGGAGGAGGCGGGTGTCGATAAACAGGTCTTGTCCTTCACGACACCGGGTGTTCACATCGAGTCGGCAAAGCGCGCTGTAGATCTGGCGCAAATGGTGAATGACAATTTTGTAGAGATTTCGAGGAGTTACAGTGATCGATTCGCAGCTTTTGCCACTCTGCCTCTCAATGATCCTGATGCCTCTGTTGTTGAGATGGAACGCGCATTTGTCGAACTCGGATTTACAGGCGTGACTCTTCACAGCAATGTCAATGGCGTAGAGTTGAATGATGAACGTTTTTTCCCGCTCTTCGAGAAAGCGAATGAGTTGGGCATTGTATTTGACATACACCCGTCTTTTCCGGTGGGGGTAGAAGCCATGACCGATTACAAGCTTATGCCTTTAGTCGGATTTCCCTTTGATACAACACTCGCCGCAGCGAAGTTGGTATTCAGCGGAGTTGTCGAGCGCTATCCAAATATCAAATGGATTCTCGGACATTTGGGCGGTGCCATCCCTTATCTGGCCGAAAGGCTGGACAGGGGTTACCATGCGTTCAAAGAATGTCGAGAAAACATCAGCATCCTGCCGAGCGAACTCCTAAAAGGATTTTATTATGATACCGTCAATTTTGATAAGAAAGCCCTGCGGTTGGCCATCGATTTTGCAGGAGCCGATCATCTTGTCGCAGGAAGTGATTTTCCTCATCAGATCGGCAGCCTCGAACAGATGAAAAGAAGCATCGAAGACATGGATATTTCCGACCAGGATAAAGCTTTGATATCCAACGGAAACGCTACCCACCTGCTCGGATTATAGACACAAAATGATAATGGGGACAGGCTACTTTTTTTATTACCCCTTGAAAAAGTAGCCTGTCCCCATTTTGTTTTTGAGGAGGAGAATAGAATGCAACATAAAAAACTTCTTTTTCGTATGCTTCTGCTGGTAATATGGCTGAGTTTTGTAGCAACTTTTCCATCCTCTCTGGCTGCGGTTTCGACATCGCTTGATCATTCCGATTCATCCTACGATGTCCTGATACTCAACGGCCGTATAGTCGACGGGACGGGCAATCCTTGGTATTACGGAGATATCGCCATACGTGGCGACCGGATAGTCCGGATCACTCCTAGAGGCCGGCTTCAAAATGCGCGGGCGGCGGCACGGATCGATGCAAGCGGTTTGGTCGTATCTCCCGGATTTATCGATATCCAGAGCCATTCCCGATACGCCTTCCTCAGGGGCGATGGAAGAGTCATTAGTAAGGTAACGCAAGGCATCACTACAGAGATCATGGGTGAGGGATGGACAAATGCTCCGGCGAATAAATTAACTCTCTCTATCGAAAGAGATCCAAGCCCGCGACAACAGAAAATCATCAAGGAGTTTGGTGGATCCCGCGGATTCAATAACTGGCTGGAGGCAATGGAACAGCATGGGACCTCCCCGAACATCGGTTCCTTTCTCGGTGCAGCCACGGTGCGAATGTTCGCCAAAGGTGAAGCAATGGGGGTTCCTAATCCAGATGAACTAAAGATTATGCAGGAGGTGACTCGGAATGCCATGGAAGATGGCGCCTTCGGTCTTGCATCCGCACTGATCTATCCGCCAGGGAGTTTTGCAACGACCGATGAGCTCATAGCTATCTGTAAAGCGATGGCCCCTTATGGCGGTGTTTACATCACTCACCTGCGTTCAGAGGCGGATAGGTTCATAGAGGGGATCGACGAAGCCATCGAGATAGGAAAAAAATCGGGTGTTCCTGTCGAGATCTATCATCTTAAGGCCGCAGGCCGCAGGAACTGGCATAAGATGCCCCTGGCTATTGCACGTATCGAAGCGGCTAGAACTGAGGGTATGGATATCGGAGCGGACATGTACACTTACATCGCGGGCAGTACGGGTCTTGCTGCCTGTATGCCCCCATGGGCATCCGCCGATGGAAAGCTTTATGAAAACCTCAACGACCGTGAGATGCGGGCCAGGATCCATGATGAGATCCTCGATCAAAAAACCGAGTGGGAAAACTTGGCTCAACTGGCCACTCCCGAAAATGTGTTGATCCTGGGCCTGAGGAAGGCGGAAAACCGGAAGTATACGGGTGAACGATTATCGGAAATCGCTGCAGATATGGGAAAAGACTGGGTGGATACGGCTATCGATCTCCTCCTTTCCGAAGGCCAGGACATAGGCACGATCTATTTTATGATGACAGAAGACAACCTGTCGCTTCAGATGAAGCAGCCCTGGATCAAATTCGGCACTGACGCTGGCGGACACGATCCGGAAAAAACAAAGGCTCTCGTTCATCCCCGGGCATATGGGACCTTTACCCGTATTCTGGGTAAATATGTGCGAGAGGAACATGTCTTAGGCCTCGAGGATGCCATTAGGAAAATGAGCTCAGCTGTGGCCAACAGGCTGTTCATCAAAGACCGCGGCCTTCTCAGGGAAGGATTCTTCGCCGATATCGCTGTTTTCGACCCGAAAACTGTCGGCGACCGTGCGACTTTCGAGATGCCGCACCAACCTTCTGTTGGAATGCACCATGTCTTCGTCAATGGTGTTGCAGTCGTTAAGGATGGAAAACATACGGACGAAAAACCCGGACGAATCGTCCGAGGTCCAGGCTATACGAAAAAATAATCTAGCCAACAATCTATATTTGTTACGCTACAAATTACGCTCAGAAAGATTCATAAAAAATAATTGACATCGAAATTTTATCTGTGATATATCTTTCCAAGCAAGGCAGCAGTCATTCATGACTGCTTGGGAGCAGAGAGGCATTATGAGCGGGGCATACCTTATAATAAATTTCTAATTTCCCTGCGTCTTATCGTCAGATCTAACTGTTTTTGTACAGGAGAAGCATTGAACGACAGACGCCAATTACCGGATCGCCGGCACACATCGACCAAATCTCTGAGTATCTATACACTGCGAGGCCGACGCAAAAAAGCCCGCCGTATTGAAGAGGCCGAAAATTATTATGTCGACCGGTACGAATTCCGCTATCTGTTCCTGATTATCTCGATACTGGTCTTATGTTTTCTGGACGCCTTTTTAACCGTGATCCTGTTGCAGCTGGGCGCCAAGGAGTTGAATCCTTTTATGCTGATCTTGATTGAGAAAGATGTGGTCCTTTCCATGATCATTAAGTATGTGATCACGGCCTTCAGCCTGATCTTTATCCTAGTTCACAAGAATTTCAGGATATTCAAAAACCTTCGGGTCCATGCCCTCATATATTTTGTCCTGACCCTTTATGTTGCGCTGGTGTTATTCGAGTTTATTTCTTATGTGAAAATTGTAGGGTATGAGCTGGAGATCTTCAGCTTTGTCGCCGGTTAAAAATCCATCTTCCATCTGGATTATTCATAAAAACTCTGATAGTTTGTTAGTTCGAAGTCCCTACAACCTTATTTGAAGTCTTATCGGCAGCATCTTTTGCTCTGCGGGCGAGTCGAGCTCACCGCAAAGCATTCATTGCTGCCCCCTCTCGGCAGTTCGCCTCTGGCCTGACCTAACCAACCAAAATTCTCGGGCCCCTGCCTCGTCGTTTGGTATAAGTGGGAGTGGTCGGCATTTTATTCGTGAGAAGTCCGGATGTCTCTTTTTGTGCTAGAACCAAATCAGTTCATTTTTACTGTAGAAGTTTCTCATTTTTGCTTCCAGCTCGTTGGCTTTCTGGATAGCCGCTTCATCCTTCAACCGGCGCTTCAGGTTCAGCAGGGCATCCTTGGTGGCCCTTACTTTTCTGACGGCAGCATCCACATCCGATATTGTATCCATCCCTATGCCCCCTGCCTTCCGGACGGCCTGCAAATACTCTTCTACAGCGGAATCGAACTTATTTTCGATCATCTGCACTTCTTTTTCTTCACCAGTGAGTGGTTTAATGTAATTGGTATAGCCGAAATATCCAATAGCTCCCAGTACAAGAATCCAAACCAAGGCTCTCATTCTCTTTCTCCTCAATATTTTTTTGTCTATACTGCATGTTTTTACGCATTTTGCACCTTAAATGATGCAACACTCGATGTTAGCCTTCAATCCCTCTTTTTGCTAGGTTTAGGGGTAATAGTGGAGAAGGCTCTTTCATCCCCAGCGGCGGTGAATGCTTTATATTGCCTGCCATCGGTCAAGACTTCTCTCTGAACCAGGTGATCTCTTCTTTATTTTGGAATCGTAATATTCCGTCATTCATCGGATGGTAATAGATGGGAAGTTCATAGCGTTTTAAATTATTGTCCAAGTAGTGAATAACGATGGATTCCCAATCTCCTTGCACTTTGGTCTTTTTGATCTTTAGGATACTGAAATTCTGGACGTCTCCTGTAACTGTACCGAAGGTGATAGTCGAGTCACGGAGTCCTAGAAAGGTGCCTTGGTAATCAGGGTTTTTTGCCTTCCAGATCCCCGCCAATTCTTCGGGAACCGTTTTCTGAGTGCTGCACTGCCATAAACACAGAAATGATGAAAGGGCAACTGTGATGAAGATCATATTTTTTTTCATAGCAAGACCTCAAATACGAATTGCAAATCTATGCGATCAAAAAATGCCTCTGAATAGATCATTCTTTTTTCTCCTTATGTCACGACCTCCAAAAAGGCTTTGACAATCTCCGGATCGAACTCTTTTCCGGACTGTTTTTTAATGAACTCTATCGCTTTCTTTTGGCTCAATGCCTTGCGATAAGGCCGGTCTGAGGTCAGCGCTTCAAACCGGTCAGCTACGGCCAGGATCCTAGCGTATAGACAAATATCACCTCCGGCAAGTCCTTCTGAGTATCCGGTTCCGTCATAATTTTCGTGGTGTTGTTTGATTATGGGTAAGATTTCTGAGTATGCAGGAATTGGCTCTAGAATCCGGGCGCCAAGGGTGACATGCCTCTTTATGTTCTCTTTTTCATCAAAGCTTAATCCCTCGGGCTTATCCAAGATGTCATAGGCGATTCCGATTTTGCCGATATCGTGAAGAAGCCCGCCCCTATGCAGGTTGTCCAGATCTCTGGGTGGGAGTCTGAGGACTTTGCCAATTTTTAGTGCAATCTTCGTGACCCTCTCAGAGTGACCGGCAGTCCAAGGAGATTTAGCATCGATCGCTCTAGCAAGGGCTGTGAGTGTGCCCAGATTAAATTGATTCAACTCCTCGATCAAGCGGACATTTGACAGCGCCACAGCCACCTGATCGGCCAGTTGCCTGGCCCGAGAAATGTCTTCTTTTGCGAGATTGGACGGATCGGAGCAGCCGAGTGTGATAATTCCGGAGAGAGAATTTTTAACGAACAGCGGAAAAAGTAATAAGGATTGGATATTCTCTCCCGATAGTGGAGCCAAATACTTCGGTATCCCATGTTCAGCATTTAGATGTAGAGTTTGGGGATTTTGGTAGAGAGTTCGGATTTCTTCTGGTTCAATTTCTAAGGATTCCTGGTATTCCTTCTGATGAGGATTTCCCGTTTGAAGATATGTCTGAACGGATTTTTCGTAGTTTAAAGGCAGCAAGGAGATTCCTACAGAATCGCAGGGGAATATCTCGCGCATATGTACAAGGACAACATCTACGATTTTCTTCGTTTCTGATGCGGAGAGAATGGCCCTGTCGATATCGACCATAGCTGTCAAGGTTTTAAACTGTTTCTCGAGATGGCTAGACATGGTATTGAAGGATTCCGCCAAATCCGCAAATTCATCGTGACTGCGCACTTCGACATGACTCTCAAAATCTCTTTTTGCGATCCGCAGAGTTCCCTCTTTGAGCTTTTCAAGAGGGATCATACTTTTTCTTATCTGATTAACACTGAGAAATGACACAACCCACAGGGTTATCAAAATTACCCATGGAAACGTATTTTTAAAATTTGAGAGAGGAGCGAGCATCGATGTTTTCGATTTGAAGACAATTACTTTCCAATCAGGGGAAAAGAACTTGCTCATCAAAAAAAGCGACCAAAAGCTTGTCAAGTATTGTTCGTCCCCATAATCCCACTCAAATTGTCCTGCCACATTCGATTGCATCTGAAAAATCACACTTTTCGGGAATTCGAGATCTTCTCCGAATGAAGAAAAAAGCAGGGTCGAGTGAGAGTCTAAGACACAGAGAGCTATAGAGGGAGGGTGTGGATTCTCATAACCCATAAACCATAGATACATGGGATCGATCTCCGACAAAATCATGCCCTTATTTTTATCGTGGTGGTCGGTCGCAAAACAGATGAATATTCTTGATTGTTCTTTTGAATCTGGTCTGGTCAGGATCGCAGTTTCGCCCGAAAAAACCTTCTGTCTCAAATCTGAATTCAGGATTGGTGGATCAGAGATATAACCGAACAGATCGATCGCTTGTCCTTCCTGAGATAACCACATAATTCCCTCGAAATGATCCTCAAGAGGGGACTCATTGTTCGGGACTGGATTTGAGTTTTCAACTGGCCGGCTAAGATCCAGGTTGACAGAGATCATCCGCATTTCGGATTCGAGGAGGACCAGACGTTCGAAGATACCCATCCCGATGGATTTGCTTATCTGCTGTAACTCTCTCTGCGACTGTTGATAGAGTTGTTTGGTCATATTGGAATAGGTGAGTATGGCCAGGAGAGTTATGGGAAGAAGAGCACAGAGGATGAATAAGAAAAAGATTCGTCGGGCAACTTTACTCCGGAGAAAAGCTTTTTCGAGCTTCATCCATGGATTTCCTGACTAATATTTAGAGGCGATATCGATAAACTTGCCGTTGTTAGCACGGATGACATCATCGTAGCTGGCTTCTGCTGTCAATGGAGCTGCGGTAGAGCCGTCTCTCCCCACGCTATAGAGATCGAAATC
>JASFEP010000214.1:0-7610 GCA_050124775.1 Candidatus Aminicenantota bacterium | reverse complement strand
TGATGAGAAAGGAGATCAAAACACCCACAGGGAGGACGATGGAGACGATCAGGCTACTGCGGAAATGAGCGAGAAATATCAGGATGACGATAACAGCGACGATGATCTCTTCGATCAATGTCTCCTTCAAATTATCGGTCGCGCGGTGGATAAGCTCGGTCCGGTCATAAAAGGGAACGATTTGAACTCCGGGGGGCAGACCAGGAGTGATCTCTGCTATCTTGACTTTGATCGCCTCGATCACGGCTAGAGGATTCTGTCCATACCGCATCAGAACCACTCCACCGGTCACCTCGGCTCCTTCCTTATCCAGTCCATTCCTCCGGAATTCCGGTCCGGTTGTCACATTCCCTATGTGTTTCACATACACAGGGATGCCCTTATGGGCTCCAATGACAATGTTTTCGATGTCTTCGATGGATTCGATAAAGCCAACTCCCCTGACAATAAACTCCATCCCCCCTTCCTCGACGACTTTCGCTCCCACATCGATGTTGCTGTTGCGGACAGCCTCAAAAAGCGAATGCAGGTTTACATCATAGGCCAGCAGTTTGTTCGGGTCGACATCGATCTGGTATTGCTTCACAAAACCGCCGACAGAGGCGACTTCGGAAACGCCCGGGGTTGAAGTCAATTGATAGCGGACATACCAATCCTGTATGGAACGCAGCTCCCCCAGGTTATAGTCAGAAAGAATGAGGTCCTGCCCATCCTCGGGACACGAACCGGGATCCGAATACCTCTCTTTGGGATGATCAGAGCAATAATAGCCATTTTCCACCGTATACCAAAAAATCTGACCGAGAGCCGTCGCATCGGGGCCCAGCTGGGGGATAACTCCTTCGGGCATGTCTTGCTGTGCCAGGTTCAACCGCTCTAGGATGCGTGTCCGCGACCAGTAGAAATCCACGCCCTCTTCAAAAATGACATTGATCATACCGAAGGAGAACATGGAATTCGTTCGGATGGTCTTGGTGCCCGGAATACCCATCAACCGGACCGAAAGAGGATAGACCACCTGGTCCTCGATATCCTTCGGACTCCGTCCCGGCCAGTCCACGAACACGATCTGCTGGTTCTCTCCGATATCGGGGATGGCATCTATGGGAGTGTTGTCGAGCGCCCAGTATCCCCAACCGATCAACAGGACAAATACGGCCAGCAAAAGAAACTTATTCCTTAGAGAATATTCAATAATTTTATCGATCATCGGCTTCTCCTGCGTACATTATCAATGGCAATAAAGCTGACATTCTTTTGAAATTCCATATTAATGGATGTGTTTGGAAGGGGGCTTCTTTTCTTCGCTCCGCTCCAAGGCCCCGCTGTAGACAGCCTCCGCCTGACCGGTTATCTGCCTCTGGGAATCGATCAGGAAGTTCGCATGCGTAACGACCGTCATCCCCTCCGACAAACCGGAAAGGACACTGTAAAATCTCTGTTTTTGTCCATTGACGATGCCTGTCGCTTCGGGACCGACTCTGACTTCCCGGGGGGTATACACGCCCGTTTCTTCTTCGATGTAGACAACTTTTCTGGTCCCTGTGTCGAGAACTGCACTCTTGGGTATGGCGAGAACAGTCCCTGCTAACGCTTTTTCTTTTTCCACAAGTTCCATGCCGCATATGGGACAATCACCGCGTTCTGTGGAGATAACTTCGGGATGCATCGGGCACGTATAGATCACTGTGTCTGCTGCTTGAATCCCTTGGTGGATAGAAACGTTGATGTAAGCATCGACGAACATACCAGGTTTGAGCTCGAATTTCGGATTGGGAACATCCACCCGGACCTTGACCGTACGTGTTTTGGGATTCAAAAAAGGGTCGAAGAACACCACGGCCCCTTTGAATACCTCATCAGGATAAGCATCGGTGTGAATGATCACAGTCTGCCCCAATCGGATTTTTGCAAGGTCGCTCTCATAAATTTCTGCTTGCATCCAAAGGTGCGAAAGATCGGCGATCCGGAAGAGATCCTCCCCTTCGTTCACATACTGTCCTTCAAAGGCATTTTTGTGAACAACAGTGCCTCCTATGGGTGCAGGGATGATCATATAGGTGTTCGTCTTCCTACTCGATCGCAATCCTTCGACCTGTTCCTCACTGATTCCCCAAAGGAGAAGCCTCTGTTTAGCGGATTCGGCCAGCGATTCTGCCCTCCTTATCGTTCCAGGATCAGGGCTCTCTTTGACGCGTTCCTTCGTTTCCAGGGCCAGAAGATACTCCTCCTGCGCCGTCACAAGATCCGGACTGTATATTCGGATGAGAGGATCGCCCTTTTTGACTCGGTCCCCAGTAAAATTCACGAAAAGTTTATCGATCCTTCCAGGGATCCAGGCCGCAACATAGGCCACTTTTCGCTCATCATATTCCATTTGACCAACGGTCGCGATCTCTTTCATGAGATGGCGGAACACGATGCGTTCCGTTTTCACCTGCGCCAGAGTCCGTGCCCTGGCACCGAGTTTTAATTGGGCCGCGATCCCGGTTTGCCCATGCTCTTCATGCTCAGCAGCCGTCATGTCCCTAGGCGCTTCCTCCTCTTTGGAGACTGGGACGAGATCCATATTGCATATCGGGCACTTGTTGTTTCCGGCCTCATAATCCTCGGGTTTCACACGCACACTCGGATGCATCCCACATGTGTAGTAAAGGATTTCCTTTTCTGCAGCCTCTCTTTGTCCAGCCATGGTTGTGTTCTCCTGAACATGCGCGGCTTTTTTGCAGGAAAGAATAAAAATGCTGCTGCCGATAAGGAGCAATCCCATTATCGTTATTAAAATATATCGCAAGGTATTCATTCTGTAACCTCCTCCAAATCAAGAGTGTTATGAGTCATGGCCAAGCCTTGTCCGACCATCCTTTCGAGCAGGGCCAGAGTTTTTCTGGAATCGCTCAGGGTCTTGAAATAGCCTGTCCTAATTTGCAGAATCATTCGTTCGCTCTCAAGCAGGTTGAGAAAATCGACTTTGCCGGAAAGATATCCAATCTCGGAAGCTTTTAATGCCTGTTCGGCTTGTGGGATCAAAGAGTGTTTATAGAGAGCGAGCTGGTCTTCATACGTCTCGATCTCATGGTAGTATTCATTGATCCGTGCGGCTGTGTCATTTTTTACACCCTCTAACCGCTTTTGATTCGCTGTTAAGCGAATGGCCGCTTCTGCCTCGGCCGCATCATATTTTCCTCTCCACAGGGGGATATTGATCCCTATGGCTCCCAACCAGGCATTACGGCCATCTTCGGGAAGGGAAGTTGAACCCCCACCGATATCGAAATATTCGAACCTCAGTGTAAAATCCGGCCAGTTGTTCTTTTTCGCTAACTCGACGCTCTTTTCAGTCTTCTGGATGAAGTGCTGTGCCTGTTTGAGTTCGGGTCGACCACCCATGGCCAATTCATAGAGCTCTGACAGACTGAGTGTCAAATGCATTTCTCCAACATGTCCCACTCGGTCGAAGGGTGAAGCTGCCGGTCTGTTCAGGAGGGCATTGAGATTGGCTTCGATCGCCTTTTTCCCCTGTTCAAGGGTCAATATCTTCTCAGATAAGCGCGAAATCTCGAGATGGGCTTTAAGGACATCCTGCTGACTTGTAAGGCCGGTCTCATATTTCTTTTGAGCGATCCTTGCCAGACGGTCGAGAACTTCTTTTTCTTCCTGCCTGAGTTCGATCGCCTTTTCGAACCAATACAGGGAAAAAAAAGCCTCTTTCACCTGAAGGATAAGGTCCGCTACGACTTTTGCATGCTGGACTTCAAAAATCGAAGAATTCTCTTGTGCGATCTTCTCTTTGAGGGAGAGTTTCCCGAAAAAAGGGATCTTTTGGGAGAGGGAGATCTTGTTCCTCTGAGGTCCGAGTCTG
Organism: Candidatus Aminicenantota bacterium; assembly: GCA_050124775.1. Lineage (GTDB taxonomy): Bacteria > Acidobacteriota > Aminicenantia > Aminicenantales > Aminicenantaceae > WTAW01. The sequence goes on along the minus strand of JASFEP010000214.1, from coordinate 3,748 downwards.
GTTTCTATGCTCTGACCAAAATGAGCAAAGCTCAACATCGGATCAGGGAATCCCTTAGCCTGAGAGATCTGCTCCAAAGAAGCCTGCCATTCATCATAAGCAGCTCTAACCTGAGGATTATTCTCCAGGGCCTCTTTTATCAGATCATCCAGAACGACCTTGGTGTCTCCATGCACATCTTGAGACAAGAGCGGTCCTGTTCCTAAAAGGACCAAGATGATAAGAATAAACCTGATTTTTGTTCTCATGTTTTTCACCTTTTTATTCCTCACGAGCATCGGCGCTAATTGCCTGTCCGCTCGGGGAGCGGACAGCACATCGTTTCCCTGTCAGCTGTTAACAGCATAGGAAGCGAATCCTGACATTGCTTTAATGGAATACAGCCCACCGTTTAGGGACCGTTTCCACGACGGTCCGTCAGAGACGGACCCTACCTCTTTTTTTTGTTCAACAAAAAGTACCAATTGACAAAAATTATGACTCCTATTCCAACGATCGTGACGATCAATTTTGCTGTCATATAACTCCCTCTCTCACATATTTATCCGCTTCAAGCACTGAGCTTGGCCCGCTTCAAACGCAACGAATTCGATACCACCGACACTGAACTAAATGCCATCGCCGCTGACGCCACAATGGGACTCAGCAAAATTCCGAAAACAGGATAGAGTATACCGGCTGCGATCGGTATACCGATGGTGTTATAGATAAACGCCCAAAACAGGTTCTGTTTGATCGTCCTTACGGTTTTTCTACTGAGCTTCACCGCGGAAACGACTCCACTCAAACTTCCCTTGATCAGGGTTATATCCGAAGCCTCCATCGCCACATCCGTCCCGGAACCTATCGCTATTCCCACATCGGCCTGCACGAGCGCCGGGGCATCGTTGATTCCGTCGCCCACCATAGCGACTTTTTTTCCCTCGGCTTGAAGCCGTTTGATTTCGCCCACTTTATCCTGTGGGAGAACTTCAGATATCACTTTATCGATGCCTGCCTCTCGTGCGATGACGTCTGCGGTCTTACGGTTATCTCCGGTGAGCATAATGACTTCCATCCCCATCTTTTTCAGTTTATCGACAGCCTCGACAGAATCCCCTTTGAGGGGATCGGTGATGGCGAGGAGTCCCGCAGCTTGACCGTTCACCGCCACACACACAGGAGTTTTGCCTTCTTCAGCAGCTTCCTCGGCCTTCTCCATCAGCCCGTTGCATTTTGTATTGTGGATCTTCATTAGCTCGGCACTTCCAACGAGAACATTTTTACCTGAAACATTCGCCGCAATGCCACGCCCTTCGATAGCTTCGAACTGCTCGGGATCCAGTAACTGGATATTCCGTGCCTCTGCCCTTTTAATGATGGCCTCTCCGAGAGGATGCTCCGAGGCCCTCTCGGCACTGGCTGCATATTTTAAAATATCCGCCTCTGTGTAAGAATCCATGGGATAGATATCCACAACCACAGGCTCACCCTCGGTCAATGTCCCTGTTTTGTCGAAAACGATGGTTCCGATCTTGTGTGCCATTTCGAGGTTCTCCCCGCCTTTTATCAACACGCCGTTTTCGGCGCCCTTCCCTGTGCCGACCATAACAGCCGTCGGCGTAGCCAACCCCAACGCACACGGGCAGGCGATGATCATCACAGCCACAAAATTGAGGAGTGACAAGGTCAATGCCGGCTCTGGTCCGAAGTTGAACCAGATTATAAATGTTGCTATGGCTATCGAGATCACGATGGGTACAAAATAACCGGCGATGACATCCGCCAGCCTCTGGATCGGAGCTTTCGAGCCCTGAGCGTCCTGGACGAGCTGGATGATCTGGGCGAGAGCCGTTTCTTTTCCCACCCGAGTCGCTCTGAATCGAAAGCTTCCGGTTTTGTTGATCGTGGCTCCGATGACTTCCGCTCCCTGTTCTTTCTTCACCGGCTTACTTTCGCCGCTGATCATCGATTCGTCCACTGCTGACTTTCCCTCGAGAACTACACCGTCAACAGGGATTTTCTCACCCGGTCTGACGAGTATTTCGTCTCCGACCACTACATCTTGAACAAGGACGTCGATGTCTTCACCATTCCGCTTCACGCGGGCTGTTTTGGGTTGAAGTCCCATGAGCTTTTTGATCGAGTCCGAAGTTCTCGCTTTGGCCCTTGCTTCGAGAAGCCTGCCGAAAAGGATAAGAACGATGATCATGGCAGATGTGTCGAAATAAACCTGGGGTTTTATTCCTCCGGATTCAAAAAAACCCGGAAAGAGGGTTGCGGCAACGCTGTACACATAGGCAGCCGATGTTCCTACTGCAATGAGAGTGTTCATGTCTGCGTTTCTATGTTTGAAGGCACCCCAGGCTCCCTTATAGAATTGCCCTCCGATCCAGAACTGGACAGGTGTCGCCAGCAGCCAGAGCACGAAAAAATTATTCAGAATGGAAGGGGCCCAGGGAAACAAATGGGGCATACTCCCTATAAATATTAAAAGGGCAAAGGCTAACCCCAAGAGAAATTTTCTTTGAATGGTCCGGTATTCTCTGATCCTGACTTTGGATTCCATGGCTTCGATATCTTCATCTACGGGAATGTCCAGGACCTTGTATCCGGTGTCTTCGATCGTCTTCGTGATCTCCGCGAGATCGATCTCTGAGGGGAGGTATTCGACCCTGGCTTTAGATGTCGCCAGATTGACGACAGCTTTTGTGATCCCCTTTGTTCTCAAGAGTGTTTGTTCGATAGATTTCACACAGGAAGCACATTGCATACCCTGGATGGGAATCTCCGCCGAAGCCGTAGCCACTTCGTATCCGCTCTTTTTTACAGAATCGATAAAATCATCGGGATTGAGAAACCTGGAATGGTAAAAGATCGTAGCTTTATTCGTCGCCAGGTTGACGTTTGCGTCTTCGACGCCTTGAAGGTTCGACAGCCCCTTCTCGATCGTTGAGGCACAGGCTGCACATCTCATTCCTACGATCGGGAGGTCGATCCTGTCTAAGCTTGGAGATGGATCAATCTTCGGCTTTGGCACCTTATCCGGCTTCAAAGAAACATTCCCGTCATCACCTTCCTGGATATCATCTTTTATCTTTCCGTGACCTTCGCCGCTCTCTTCCCATTCGATGTATCGCTTTGGATTTTCATCGAATTTTGTTTTGCACATGGTGGAGCAAAAATAGTATTTTTTGCCTTTGTACTCGGACACACCGGCTGCCTCATTTTCGTCGACATCCATGCCACAAATAACATCTTTAGCCATGCCAACTCTCCTTTTTCCCCAGAATTTTATTTTGCGCCGCAACATTCAATCAAAAACTGGGATGTCACACATGTTCGACAACACTCTTCATTTTTATTTGAACCTGTTGGGCGATCGGCATTAAGGACTCATTCTGAACAGCCTGCATGGAAGCGATGGGATCTACGGCTGCAACCTCCACTTCGCCTTCCGCCAGTTCCTGGATGATTACATTGCAGGGAAGCATCGCCCCTATCTTGTCCTCAAACTGAAGAGCTTTGTATGCAAAAAGCGGATTACAAGCTCCTAAAATTTTATATTTTCTAAAATCGACGTCCAACTTTTTCTTGAGTGTTGCCCGGACATCGATCTCTGTCAAAAGACCGAATCCTTCCCTTTTGAGAGAAGCCAAAGTTCTATCATAGATTTCATTAAAAGTGCCTCTGAATTTTTTGCTGAAATAATAGCTCATAGGGATTCCTCCATTTATTTCCGGAATTTTTTGAGAACATCGATGACTTC
>JASFEP010000213.1:0-7616 GCA_050124775.1 Candidatus Aminicenantota bacterium | reverse complement strand
TTAGCATCTTTTACCCTCCGGGCGAACCGATCTCCCCACAAAGCCTTCGTTGCGGCCCCTTCGAGGTAGAACACTACATCTTCAGGGGCCACTGCCTCGCCTTTGCGGCGACCTCGGCTCGTGAATAACCCATCTCTCCTGGGTTATTCATAAAAGATGCTAACAACCTTTTACAAATAAACCTCTCATAAAGGAAAATTCTTTAATTTATTGTTAGCATCTTTTACCCTCCGGGCGAACCGATCTCCCCACAAAGCCTTCGTTGCGGGCCCTTCGAGGTAGAACACTACATCTTCAGGGGCCACTGCCTTGCCTTTGCGGCGACCTCGGCTCGTGAATCATCCAGGCTAGATATTTCTTTGTGACACTTTCAGATGTCCTCCGTGTTTCATAATTGTAAGAAGGTTAATTGGAGACATATCGGAGGACGTTATGAAAAAATTCAGAATATTTATCCTTATTGCGTTCATTATCAGCGTTTTGGGCGTGCCGAATACATTCGCTTATAAGAAAAGGCCAGATATTCCGGATCATTACCTCACCTTTTCCTTCGTGATCAATCCTGCAAGCGTGGGATACAAACACCGTGTGTCCAACAGCACGTATCTGACCACCAATCTGGATTATGTCGATGATAGGAACGACATCACCTTCCAGGTGGGCGCCGGTTACATGATTCCCCGCAAATTCTGGTTTTTCTGGCTCTATGGCGGTACCGGGCTTCAGTTTTCGCGAAACCGTGCCTACGATCATCCCTACATCACTCTGGGCACCCGGTTTTGGATCCTTTATTCCGAAGTCGTCTATCCCATGCTAAAGTCCGACGATACCACCTTTCGTTTCGGCTTCAGCGTGACCTTTTAGAGCAAGACTCTAAATCACTCCGCTTAATTCTATCTTCACAAGTCTATCGCAAACAAAATCGCAGCGCGAACTTCCCTTAACCTGTCACTTGACAGAGTTGCAATTAGAGAGCCAATCTTTTTTTTAGATACTGTTTGGATATGATCGAAGTTGACAACACAGTCTCTGGGCATGCCGTCAGATTTGGACAAGAATACTTCACTCGGGATGTTTCTTATTGTGGATGTGATCGGCGCCACGGTCACTTCACCGAGATACTCCAGTATTGAATCACGTGTGAGAATCAGAACGGGCCTTTGTTTGTCGGGCGCTTTGAATTTGTACCACCTCACTTCCCCTCTTTTCATTCCTCCCCCCAGTCTTGTTCTTTTTCCCAGACGCTGAACTCGTATTTCCCCACCGGATGAGTCTCGTATCCTTTACGATGTTCATCTTCGAGACGTTTGGTGTTAAGCCGCGCGATCGCCTCCCTTAAGGCTTTCCGCGTAAATGAAGAACGCGTGGTTTTGAGTTCTTTGACGATCTTGTCGACTAGCTCGACAAGCTCTTCATCCAATGTCATTTGTACTATGCGCATTGATATCCCTATAATTATAATTATAATTATGATTATAATAATGTTTATTTATCCCTATGTCAAATGTCCTCACACTGATTCGTTTCTAATCGAAGTCATTCGATTTCCTCGCTCCGATTGACACTCCCCTGTAAAATTCATATGCTATGTTCAGCAAAGAACAGGGTATACACCATCCAAAAAGTTTTTGGAATGTCATCCTGAAAATCCTGAGCCGCAGGACTTCTGAATTGATCGTGGGACCCAATAACTGAAACAAAGGAGGTCATAACGTGCAACGATCGAAAACTTTAATGGTTTGTCTTTTTCTCCTTCTATTATTTCCTCTATCTTCTGTTAAGTCAGATATAGGCAGAAGCCAAACAGAGAAAGATTTTGACGAGTCCGTGAAGGAGTTCGAAACCTTTTATAAAAAAAGCCTAGAAGAACACGGGATAGTGGGCAGCAGTTTTATTCTCATCCAAAAGAACAAAATTTTAGCGAAGGTGTTTCATGGATGGGCGAACATAGACCGAAAGAAAAAAGTGGATAGGAATACGATTTATCACTGGGCCTCTATCACCAAAACCTTTACAGGGATTGCCGTCATGCAACTCAGAGACCGTGGATTGTTGAAGTTGGATGATCCTATAGTTCGGTATATCCCCGAACTGAAGCAGGTTTACAACCCCTTCGGAAACATGGAAGAAATCACCATTCGCCATCTGATGAGTCACAGCTCGGGATTTCGTGCCGCTACATGGCCCTGGAAGAGCAAGCCATGGCATCCCCATGAACCTTTGCATTGGGAGCAGCTTGTCGCCATGTTTCCTTATACAGAGATTCTGTTCGAACCGGGCAGCCAATGGAGTTATTCCAATCCAGGGATCATTTTTTTGGGAAGGGTTATCGAGCTGCTCACCACAGATGATTGGGAAGTGTATATCGACAAAAATATTTTTAAGCCTCTCGAGATGTATCGGAGCTATTTCGACACGACTCCCTATCATCTCAGGGGTGACAAGTGCCAGAGTTACTACCTGAAGGACGGCAATCCAACGCCTGCCGATCCGGATGTCAACACAGGAATAACGGTATCCAATGGAGGGCTCAAAGCTCCCTTCCCGGACATGGCCAAATACATGGACTTTCTGATGGGCAATCCTGAAAAACAAGATTTCTACGATCGAATTCTGGAGAGATCTTCACTCGAAGAGATGTTTCAACCGCAGATTGAGATCGAGAATTATGATCCCGATTTCAGAGGAGAAAATCGGAAAGATGCCATGGGGCTCACTTTTTTTATCGAAGATAATTTCGGCAAACATTTTATCGGACACAGCGGGGAGCAGAATGCATTCGTGACTCATTTTTATATTCATCCCGATTCGAGAGCCGCATACATCGTGGGATTCAATACGGTCGACTTGGATAAGAATAAGAGTACTAAAGCTTTGGATGGAAAAATCAAAGAGTATCTCTTTAGAAACATCTTCTCTTTCCTGGACAAACAGTAAAAGAATCTGGAACGATTGAATAGGAAAGAGGATTTGAATAATCATTTCCTTTGAGGAGGGGATCATGAGGGGTAACACTTCCGGAGTTTCACGGCCTGTCGACAAAAATCAGATGGGGATTGGCCACAGGATTCTGCGGATATTCACCGACGTCTATCCCGGAGAAGCTCTGACAGTATTGTTGTTGACGTTCAATGGATTTGTTCTTTTTCTCTCCTACTACATCATGAAACCCGTCAGAGATGCTCTGGTGCTGGTTTCATTTTCGGCCGAAATCAAACTTTACCTTTCAGCGGCAATAGCCGTATCACTGATTTTTGTGGTCAAAGCCTTCAGTCTTATTGCATCGAGGTTTCCCCGGCAAAAATTGATCACCTGGGTCACGCTTTTTTTTATGTCGAATTTGGTGATTTTTTGGGTGCTTCACCTTTCCGGTGTTGGCCCGGGAACCATGGGCATTATCTTTTATATATGGGTGGGGATTTTTAACTTGATCATCGTCGCTCAGTTTTGGGGTTTTGCGAATGATCTGTACACCGAGGATGAAGGAAAGCGTCTGTTTCCGCTCGTTCAGTTTGGTGCCACGTTCGGCGGCTTTGCAGGAGGATGGGTCACAAAATCACTCACAGTATCCCTTGAGTCTACTCAATTGATGCTGGTTTCGGCTGTTTTTCTCGGAATTTGTATTATTTTGACCTGGATCATTCATATTCGAGAAACAAGACGTGCGACATTTGCTCCTAAAAGCCCGCCGGAAAAATCGGACAAAGTTGGGCAAGAAAATTCAATCGAAGAAAAGGAAGAGAAGCCAATAAAAGAGGGATCTGAAAAGCCCAGCGTGGAAGAGCAAGAAAAACCTCTTGAAAAAGGCGGGGCATTTCGCCTGCTGTTCAAAAGTCGATATCTCATTTTGATCGCCTTCTTTGTCCTGCTCATGAATTTTATAAACACGAATGGGGTCTATATGCTGGATACGGTTGCCCAAACAGCTTCTGTCAATGCCGTAGAAACAGAAACTGCCGGAGGATTAGATCAAGGACAATATTTAACCGCATTTTTTGCCTCCTTCTATAACATCCAGAACCTCTTCGCCATGTTCGTCCAGCTCTTCCTAGTTTCCCGGATTTTTAAATGGTTTGGTGTTCGGGCAGCCATTTTTATTCTGCCGGTATTTGCCCTTGGTGGTTATTTCTTTATCAGCTTTGGAGCGATCCTGGTGTTGGTCAAGTGGGTTAAAGCCCTGGAGAACGGAATGGATTATTCGCTCATGAATACAGTTCGTGGTGCCCTCTTTCTCATAACGACCAGAGAGGAAAAATACAAGGCTCAAGCTGTTACAAAGACCTTCTTCCACAGATCGGGCGATGTGCTATCCGCCGCTCTCGTCTTTTTAGGAACGACTTTTCTCGCATTCAGGATCGAAAATTTCGCTATGCTTAATGTGGTTCTGGCTGTTGTTTGGATAATCATCGGGATTTCCCTTGCTAAAGAACACAGAAAACTATCCAGCATAAAAAGTCAATGAGGACAGTTCTATTTTTCGTTGTTTCTGGATTTTTCTTAAAGTTCGATATCGGATCTTGTTATTCTATTTGACTCGTTTTCCACAAATCTATATTCTATATTCCGCAAAGTAGGGGACGAATGGCGATACAATGTCCTAAGTGTAATACGGATAATCCCTCCGATTCCAAGTTTTGTAAGGAATGCGCAACTCCCCTTCCGTCCAAAGAGGAAGCCCAAATTTCCTTCACGAAGACTCTCCTTACTCCGGTCGAAGACCTTGCCTCTGGCACTCTTTTTGCAAGTCGTTATGAAATTCTGGAAGAGCTCGGCAAAGGCGGTATGGGGAAGGTCTACAAAGCTCTCGATAATGAGATCCATGAAGAGGTGGCTATAAAGCTGTTGAGGCCCGAAATCGCATCTAATGAGGAGGTCATCGAGCGATTCCGGAACGAATTGAAGATCGCACGCAAGATCAGCCACGAAAACATTTGCCGGACCTACCATTTCAGTAAGGAAGAGGACACCCCTTATATCACGATGGAGTATGTACCGGGGAAAGATTTAAAGAGCCTGATCGTTAAAAAGGGAAAACTGACGCAAGAGGAGGTTTTAGGAATTGCCAAGCAGGTATGTGAGGGGCTCGTTGTGGCCCACAAGTTGGGGGTGGTCCACCGGGATCTCAAGCCGCAGAACATCATGATCGATGAGAACGGCAATGCCAAGATTATGGATTTCGGGATCGCCCGTTCGGTCGAGGCGGAGGGTGTCACTCAAACGGGTGTCATCATCGGAACGCCCGACTACATATCCCCAGAGCAGGCGGAGGGAGAGGCCGCAGACCATCGTTCGGACATCTATTCATTGGGTGTGATCCTATATGAAATGGTTACGGGAACAGTTCCCTTCAAGGGAGATACAGCCCTCAGCGTAGCGCTCAAACACAAATCGCAGCTGCCGTACGATCCGAGAAAGATCAATCCGGATTTATCCGATGACCTGAGCCGGCTCATCCTGATCTGTATGGAGAAGGACAGAGGGCGAAGGTATCAGAGCGCCGAAGCGATCCTTGGCGATCTGCGAAACATCGAGGAAGGCCTTCCCCTAGGAACGAAGATCCAGCCCAGACGGGCCACCTTTACACAAACACTGATCAGGAAGAAATTTTTTATGCCCGCTTTGGTGATCTTGCTGGCCATCATTGCCGTTGCCATCTGGCAGTTTCTTCCGATGGGAGAAGTGACTTACGCTCCAAAGATCGAGAACTCCATCGCTGTCATCAGCTTCAAAAACCAAACGGGAGATGAAGCCTACGATTATTTGAGAACGGCCATTCCGGACCTTTTGATCACCAACCTCGAAAATTCAGGAAATCTTCAGGTGGCGACATGGGAGCGTATGAATGATCTTCTCGAGCAGATGGGAAGGGAAGATGTCGAGTTCATCGACGAGGACTTGGGATTTGAAATCTGCCACAGGGAAGGGATCGCAGCCATTGTGCTCGGAAGCTTCATCAAAGCGGGCGATATGTTCGCCATGAATATTAAAGTCCTGAACACAGAGAATAAAAAGCTTCTAAAGAGTACGAGCTCCAGAGGAGAAGGAGTCGACAGCATTCTAAGAACTCAGATCGACGATCTAAGCCGTGAGATTTCTCTTGGGATAGGCATTTCAGAACAGGCGATCGAGGCGAGTGACATCAGTATAGTCGACGTCACCACCGATTCCATGGAAGCCTACAGCCATTTTTTAAAAGGAAGAGAGGCGTTGGATAAATTGTATTATGAGGATGCCAGGCAGTCCCTCGAGAAGGCCGTCGTGATCGACCCCGAATTTGCCATTGCCTATCTCAATCTTAGCAATGTTTACGGTTATCTGGGACTTCGTGAAGCCGGAACCGAGGCTATCGAGAAAGCGAAAACTTTTTCTAAAAAAGCGACGGAAAAAGAAAGGCTTTTCATCGAGGCAGCCTACGCCCGTATCATAGAGAGAGATCAAGAAAAAAGACTGGCAATCCTTCAACAGATTGCTGAGAAATATCCCAAAGAAAAACTCGTTCATGCTGCATTAGGGAGTTATTATCACGGAGAGAAATCGTATACTCGAGCCATCGAAGAGTATAATAAAGCATTGGAACTCGATCCGAATAATGGCTTGATTCTTAATGAACTGGCTTTTGTTTATATAGGTATGGAGGATTACGAAAAGGCTGTTGAATACTTTGAGAGGTATGTTGCTGTCTCTCCCGGGGAGGCCAATCCATTGGATTCCTTGGCCCTCTGTTATTTATTGTTGGGGCGATTTGATGAAGCCGTCGTGAAATCTAAAGAAGCCTTGGCGATCAAGCCGGATTGGAGTCATTCCTATACGGTCATTAGCTATATTTATGCACTCAGGGAAAATTATCCGGAGGCGATCAAATGGATCGACCAGGGGATTGCCATGTCGCCATCTCCAAAGGAAAGATCCAACGCATTGTTGATTAGAGCCTTCTATTATTTATGGCTGGGTCAGCTGGAACAGTCGCTCAGAGAAATTCGTTCGGCTTCTGTCCTAGCGGATTCCACAGGGGATATTCAAATGCATGCCTATGCGGAACGGCTGGCAGTGATTGTTCATTATGAAAAGGGAGAGTTCGAACTTGCCAGAGAGTCGTTAAAGAGGTGTCTTGATGGATTTAAAAAATATTTTTCCACCAGCTCATACAAAGCACTTGAAATTACTTTCCTCGCACAGGCAGACATAAAAGAAGGAGGGATCGATTCTGCAAAAATCCGGCTGGCTGAGATGAAATCCCTTCTTAAAGAATTAGCTCCAAGGGTCAGGGCCATTGCCCAGGCCGATTATGAAATATTGAGTGCTGAGGTGGTTTTGGCAGAAAAATCCCCTGAGGAGTTGGTTTTTTTTGAGAAGGCATTAGCTGTCAACGAAGAGATATTTGCTCGAATGATCAGCGGAGGACTTGGATTCGGGAATTTGGCCGGCATAAATGATCCTTACAGCCGTGATATTTTGGCTCGCGCCTACCGGCAAAAAGGAGAATTGGATAAGGCCATCGCCGAATACGAACGCTCGGTGACTTTGGATCCGGAGAGCAAAGATCGATTTCTGATCTATCCGAAATTTTATTACCAATTGGCCAAACTCTATGAAGAGAAAGACTGGAAAGGTAAAAC
>JASFEP010000212.1:0-7650 GCA_050124775.1 Candidatus Aminicenantota bacterium | reverse complement strand
CCATAAATCCGAATTTCTTTCCCAGCTTCCGGCAAGAATTTTTATTTTCTGGGTTCATTTGCAAGAGGTCTGTATGTCCCTCTCGCCTTGAAATAATTTCTTGAAAACTCTATAATGAGGATGTAGTGGTAAAGAAGTCAGGCATTATCTTCCTCTTTCTTTTTTTCTTTATTTCCTTAGTTTTGTCAATCCCGGCCGATAAAAAAAAACCCAGCGATTTGCCTGAACATTATCGAAAATGGCTGGAAGAAGAAGTCCCTTACATCATAAAGTCTTTGGAGAAAGATGTTTTCCTCCAGCTGGGGACAGATAAAGAAAGAGAGATCTTCATCGAAGCTTTTTGGAAGCAGAGGGATCCTACACCTGGCACTCCTCAAAATGAATATAAAAAGGAGCACTACCGACGAATCGCCTATGCCAATCAATTTTTTGGCCGAGAAACAACCCGCCCGGGTTGGATGACAGATCGAGGAAGAACGTACATCATTTTGGGCGAGCCTATAGACATTGATCGTTACGAAAGCTCTGAAGAGCACTATCCGTTTATTTCCTGGTTCTATCAGGGTGATGTCAAATATGGCCTCCCCCCTCACTTTAATGTGGCTTTTTTCAAAAAAAGGGGCATTGGTGAATACGTTTATTATAGCCCTGTTAGAGATGGGCCTCAAAATCTTCTCAAGAATTACATGGGAGACATGAATGATTACGAAGCTGCCTATGCAAAGCTGAGTGAATATGACCAAATTCTAGCCCAAGTTTCCTTGACATTGATTCCTGGGGAAAGGCCTTACCACGGCCACGTTTCCCTAGCTTCAGAGATTATGATGTCCAATGTCTTCGAATTGCCCCTCAAAAAAATTGATGATATTTATGCTCAAAAGCTTCTCCAGTATAAAGATATTATCGAAGTAGAATACACGGCCAATTATGTGATAAGTGACAATTTGGTCACCCTCATTAAGGATCCTTCGGATATCTTCTTCGTCCATTTCTCGATAGATCCTCGAACCCTTTCTGTCGGATCGCTCGAGGAGTCGTATTATTCCTATTTTGAATTGGTCGCCCAAGTGACAGATCTGGAGGGAAAAACAATCTTCCAATATCAGAAATCTTATCCCCTCAACTTCAATGAAGAGCAGCTCCAGGACATCAAGCGGAAGTCTTACTCCATTCAAGACATGTTTCCTCTGGTTCAGGGTCAGTATAAGCTAAGCGTGCTGCTAAAAAACACTGTGTCCAAGGAATTCACCTCCTTCGAAGCAAACCTATTCGTCCCAGTGGCCACCTCTCTGGCGATGACACCTCTTCTCCTCGGTTACAAGGTTGAGCAGAACGCTGGCCCTCAGAAATTCTACAAGCCTTTTGCCTTTGATCGGTATCAACTGTACTGTCAGCCGAATAGATCGTTTATCCTAAAGGACGATCTGGTGGTATTTTTCCAGTTTCACGGCCTTACTCCGGAGATAATAGAAGGAGGAGTTATTCAATACACTCTGCTAAAGGATGAGCAAGAAGTTTCGAAAGAAACCGTGCGTTTACAGGATTGCAAAGACAGAACGAATTTCATTCAGACCTACTCACTCCAAAATTTCAGCCCAGGCTATTACGCCTTAACAGTGACTCTCATCGATGCAGAAGGGAAAGAAATCCTTCAAGAAAAAAACGAATTCAGCCTCTCTGCGCTGGAAGGAATCGCCCGACCTTGGGTCATCTCCAAGGCCATGCCGACCTTACATTCTGCGGAATATTCCTTTATCTTAAGTGACCAACTCCTCAATAAGGGCCATGTGAAAGATGCCAAGGATCTCTTAGAACCTGTCTACCACAGAAATCCCGCTTCCTTGAAATATGCTTATGGATTCAGCCGAGCCCTTTTCCTCCTCAAGGAATATCATATGGTTAAAAATGTTTTACAGCCTTTTCTATCATCCCCGCAGGAAAATTATGAATTTCTAAGACTTTTGGGAAGATCCTGCCAGGCTCTGGAAGAATACGAAGAGGCCATCCAGCACTACAAGGATTACTTAAATCATATGGGAACAAACCTTTTGATCCTCAACTCTATCGGTGAATGCTACTTCAATCTAGGAAACATCGAAGAGGCTCTTATAGCCTGGGAAAGATCACTAGAAATTGATCCTAACCAGGGAGTCATTGAAGAAAAAGTAAAATCCATAAGAGAAAAATAAAATGAGAAAATATGGAGTCATACGCATCCTGATCATTTTTTCCTGCATTATTCTTTTTGCCCTCTGCAAATCTTTCCAGCTGGAAAAATCTCTCAATCCCGAAGAGAAGGAATTCCTATCCCAAGTGCGATTTATAATCACGAAGGAAGAGAAGAATATTTATCTGCGTTTGCCGGAATCAGACAGAAAAGCTTTTGTCGAAGAATTCTGGGCAAAAAGGGACCCAGACCCTCTTACCGAAGAGAACGAATTCAAGATAGAATATTATTCCAGGATTGAAAGCGCTAACCGAATCTTCCGTGGAGAAGGTATACCTGGCTGGTTAACGGATAGAGGGCGAATGTACATCATTTTCGGCCCCCCTTTCAGTCGAAAATATTACCCTCCCGGGTCTGAAGTCGGCATCCGGAGAGCTAGGGAAATCTGGTATTACGGTAATTTCCCGGTCATCTTTGAGGATACAAACAGCAACGGCGTCTTCCGATTATTAACCACAAACGTCGCCCATCTAGGGGAAATCAACTATGCGTTAAGAGAGGTAACGGAAGATCATAGAGATCAAATCGAACAATACACAAATCAACGCTTTATCCTGGATTTTGATGTAAAACTCGAAGAGAGCTCCGATATTCCCGTGATTTTAGTCAAGATTCCTTACAGGAATATCTGGTTTAAAGAAAAAACTGATGAAAAAATACTGGAGACAAACCTATCCATCGACATCACAATCCTCGATGTTGAAGAAAAGACTGTTTTCGAACACAACCAGGACTATCCAGTTTCCCTGACCGAAGAGTCTCTAGAGGACCAATGGAAGGATGAGTTCATCATAGAGATACCTGTCATCTTAGCCACAGGGAAATACTCCGTCCAAGCGACTTTGACCAATACCACAGGAAATAAGACAGTCTCCAAGAAATTCCAGATAAGAGTTAAGTAAATTTTTTCTCATTATGTTTTTTTACATTCATGAATATCATCAAAGGGGGTAAGATGAAACATAAAATAAAATACCGCTTGAATGCCATCTTCTTTTTACCATTATTGGCAATGCTTCTCGGCTGGAATGTGAACATCACCTCTCCTCCGCAAACTCAAGAAAAACCCTTAGAATATGAATTAGAAGTGGTACTCATCGAGATTCCCCTGTACGTGGTGGATAAACAGGGAAATCCGGTTCTTGACCTCAAACCCGAAGACATCATTCTGTATGAAGACGAAAAAGAGCAAAAAATTTCGCACTTCATCCTCATACAGAATGACTCGCCAGAGATAGCCAGTCTCGCACGTCGCTATCCTGCGGCCAGGAGACAATTTTTTCTTCTCTTCGACCTCTCTTTTTCTTCTCCTCAAGGAATCCTGAGGGCTCGGGAGGCCGGTCTCACATTCTTGAAGGATAATATTCTTCCCCATGATTTGGTAGCGGTGGCAACTTCTTCAGTTTTGCATGGTATTCAAATACTAACCAATTTCAGCAATGATAGAGACCAACTCACAGCCGCACTGGAATCTTTAGGTTTGATCCCTCAGAGTCAAATCGCGAGAGGACCTGTCGGATTTACATTCGGCCCTGTGGTCCCTTCCCAAATCCAACTCCTTGATTCAGATAGAGCCAAGGAAAAGGCCGGAATACTGGAAGATCAATTGACTGCCATGGCCCAACAAATGCAGCAAGCCAGGCTGCAGGACTATAAAGGATATGTTCAAGATTACGTGGGTGCCTTTAAGACACTCGGCCAAGCTTTGAATATCATCCAAGGAAGAAAACATATGATCCTTTTTTCTGAAGGCTTTGATAGCAAGGTCTTAACAGGAAAAACCTTGGATGAATTGAGCGCAGAAACAGAAGCCATAGCCGCCGATCGAGTCGCTGTTTCCAGAGCCGATAAAGACCGGTTCGGTGACCCCTCCTTGAGAATGGCATTAACCCAAGCTTTGGAGTACATATCTGCCGCTGACTGCCTTATTCACACCATGGATGTTGGTGGGCTTAGAGCTCCAGGCGAGATCACAGATAACCTCGCGCAAGACCTTTATTCTTCCCACCGGCGAGGGCAGGATACTCTCAATCTTCTTGCGGCTGACACTGGAGGGAAGTCTTATCGCAACCTGAATGAGTTGGATAAACCTTTAGCAGATATACTCAAACTTACCAATTCATACTATTTACTCGGATACTATCCTGAGAACAAGAGAGAAGAAGGGAAATTCCGAAAAATCAAGATAAAAACCGAGAGACAAAATCTCCAAATGTCGCATCGCAAAGGCTATTACGAGGAAAAACCTTACAAGGATTACACGGATTTTGAGAAACAACTGCAGCTGGCCGAACTCGTTACTAAAGATATTTATAGAGACGAGATTGAGGTCAGCTCTTTTATTTCGGCTTTCGAGGGGACTGAGGAAATTGAACGGGTACCTGTGTTTCTCCAGTTTCCTGGAAAACAGTTTCTCGATCGTTCACAAAAAAAGGTTCGGTTCGATATTTATGGTTATGCGATCGACAGCCGTGGCAAGTTTAGAGATTTCTTCTATAATCCTCTCAACATCGATATCCCGGTAGCCGAAAGTAAGCTAAAAACCCATGGCGTAAAATATTTTGACCTCCTTCTGGTTCCACCTGGAGACTACAGGATCAAATGCATCATAAGAGATGTCCAAACCGGAGAAGTTGGAGTGATCCTCGATGAGCTGACTGTACCACAATACGAGGACTCGAAACTCATCGTCAGCCCTCCCATTTTTATCGACAATGATCCTGGCTGGTTGTCCATTCCGGGATATGATCCCTCAAATCCAGCCGGCCGCAAGCAAGGCGAGGGTCTTCCCGTTGATTACCCCTTTATGATCGGAACAGAAAGATTTTTCCCGGGCATCCTTCCGACATACTTCGCACATACACAAGGCCAATTTCTGTTGAGAGTCCATAACCTGAAACTCCATCCAGAAGCTAAGATTCCCCAAACAGATATGAAATTTGAGGCAGTCGATGATTATGGCGTTTCCCACAATGCTATCCAGATTATTTCCATCAAACCCCTCCATACAAAGCCCAATCTGTTTGAACTTCTCTTCGAGTTCCAAATCAAGGATCTTCCCCCTAGCCATTACCGATTAAAAGTCACTTTCACGGATGCATTGGCCCAGCAGACTGTATCGGCTTCATCCCCTTTTTTATTTAAGTGATTTCCCCGGGCATGCTTGAATCGTTGCCCAGATTTTATAAAAACTGACAGGATTATCGTTGCCTTTTTTCCCAATGAGCCACTTTTTCCTGGACCATCCTTTTTCTTGGGGTATCGCCTTCAGGAGTCGTTCGCAAATATGCTTTCAGATAGTTGATCGCCTCATCTGTTTTGCCCGTCGTTTCTAATGCGACTCCCAGGTTAAAAAAGGCAAGAGCCGTAGGGCGCAATTCGATTGCTTTCTTCAGGCTTTCAATAGATTTTTCTAGATCACCTATCTCCCCGTATGTGATTCCCATGCTTTGATAGATCCTGTGATCCTTGGGGTAATAAACTATCAACCTGTTATATACATCTATGGCTTCATCTGTCCTGCCCGAAGTGGCTAAAACTCGGGCAAGATCCAACAATAAAAGCTTATTTTCAGGTTCGATGGCAGCCGCTTTCCGCAAATATTCTACAGCCTTTTCATTCTCTCCCAATCGGTTATGTACAAATCCCGCCAGGCTCAAGGCATTGAAATATCTATCATTCAAGGCCAACATCACCTCGCACTCTTCCAAGGCTTCCTGATACTTCCCCATCTGGATCGCGGTTTTGGCCAAGCCATCATGAAGGGGAAGACTCTCGGGGACAGCTCTTGTTCCTTTTTTAAATACATCATACGCTTCTTGAAGCTTATAGTCCTTCAGGTACAATCCGCCCAAAAATAAATAATTGAGCGAGCAATGGGGATCGATCATGATCCCTTTTTTGTAGAGCCCTTCAGCCTTTGCGTTATCGCCCCGCCGCTGCAAGCCACGTGCTACTTGTAATGTATACCAAACATCTATCTTATCCTTCGGGTCGGGAAGATCATCAGGTTCATTTTCCCTGGGGGATCTATCGATGATATAACCTAATGACAGCAGTTTCTCCTTCTCATCCGAGGACAATTCTCTTTGCGAGCTCGTTCCAGAAGAGTATCTCTCTATCAAACTCTCTAAATCTTCCTTCATTTGCGCGGCAATCTTTTTCTCTTCCTGGAATATATTGTGCTCTTCCTGCGGGTCCTTCTGCATATCATACAATTCTTGTTTAGGAGCATCGATATACTTCATCCTCCCATCCACGATGCCCCTAAGGGCCGCCCAGCGGAACATTTCTTGAGGATGAAATGTTTCAATGTAGGAGACTAAATCTTCCCTTTTTTTCCCCTCCAAGAGAGGAACCAAGCTTTCCCCCTGAATTTCTTCAGGGATAGACAGGTTGAAAAGATCTAGAACAGTCGGGTAAATATCGATCAATCTCACCTGAGAAGTTACGACGCTTTGTGGAGGAAGGTTCTGGGGTGCACAGATAATAAAAGGGACTTTCAGGGTTGAATTGTACAAGAAAAGGCCATGGTCAATCTCTCTGTGGTCTCCCAATCCCTCTCCATGGTCACCGGCGATGACGATCAGCGTGTTCTCAAAAACTTTTCTTTCTCTCAGCAGTTCCATGATTTTACCCACGAAAAAATCCGTGTATGCCACCTCTCCATCGTAGGGATCCAAAAACCTCTCTCTATAGGGGGGAGGAGGATCATACGGAAGGTGGGGGTCATAATAATGAATCCAAACAAAAAACTTGGTTTGAAAATTTTTTAAAAACCATTCCTGGAACGCATTAAACACTTCCTCAGCTCTTCTTTCCGAATAGAATGCCTTGAACTTCTCGTCCTCCTTGAAGTTATCCTCATAGAGAGTGAATCCCTGATCCAACCCAAACCGGGAATCCACAGGAAAAGCACCGACAAAAGCCGCTGTGTTGTATGATTTTTCCTTAAAAATCTCGGCGAGCGTTTGAAATCTTTCATCCAGATAATAAGCGCCGTTATCCCGGATTTGATGATAAAGAGGATAAAGCCCGGTAAAAATAGATGCATGCGAAGGAAGAGTTAAAGGTGATTGACAGACTGTGTTCTCAAATTTTACGCCCATTCTGGCTATTTCATCCAAGTGAGGAGTTTCTGCTTTTTCATACCCATAACAGCCTAGCCTGTCCGCTCTTAAAGTATCGAGGGTGACGATGACGATATTGAGGTTCTCTGCCATCTGGATTTCGTTCTTGGGCCGCAAAATCCGGAAGAGCAGGGCCCCAACCACAATGACTAAAACAGGAATAAGGTATAAAATATATTTTTTCTTTTTATTCGGAGAGGTTTTTTCTTCGACTTCTATTTTCTCCGGGAGATGATCCTTTTTGGTTCGGACACCAGAGCTAGTCTTTTTTTTCCTTTTTTTTCTCTTTTTCTT
>JASFEP010000211.1:0-7656 GCA_050124775.1 Candidatus Aminicenantota bacterium | reverse complement strand
GGAAAATCGGAGACGCGGTTCGATTGTTCTTTCGGATCGTCGATCAGGTCGTACAGTTCAAGCTCCGGCGCAATGATCAGTTTGAACCGCCCTCCCTGGATACTTTTTAAATCGCTCCATCCGTAGTGGAGCCGGGGATAGTAGGTCTCCGCGTAGGCCAATCTCTCTTCGTTTACCGCCCCATTTAAAAACAAAGGTAGTAAGCTTTGTCCCTGAATCTGGGCTGGAATGACTTCATCATCCATCTCCAAGATAGTGGGCATGATGTCCACAAGAGAGACCACATCGCTCCGCCGGATTCCTTGCAGGTCTTCAAAAGGCGTGACAAATATCAGAGGGACATGAACCCCCGCTTGGTATATAAAAAATCCATGAGTCCCTTCTTGGTGTTCGCCCAGGCTTTCTCCATGGTCAGAGGCAAAAATGAGGATGGTGTTCTCGGTAAGGTTGTTCTGCTCCAAATAGCCCCAGAGCTGTCCAAGCAAAGAATCCGTGTAGGCGATCTCCCCTAAATAGGGCCTGTTCGGATACTGCTCTTTGTAGGGAGAGGGGGGATCGTAAGGCGTATGCGGGTCGTAGAGGTGGATCCATGTGAAAAATGGGTCGTTTTTGTTATTTTCAAGCCACTTCAAAGCCTCATTGATCACCTCGTCTCCCCTGCGCTGGACATTCCCGAGGGAGATACTTTTATACTTGCTCAGGTCGAACTGATCAAAATAAAAATCGAAACCTTGGTTCAAACCCCATTTTGAATCCAGGACATAGGCAGCGACAAAGGCGGATGTCTGATAATTCTTTGCCTTGAAGATTTCGGCCAATGTGAGGAGCTCCTGCGGTACAAGATATCCTCCGTTGTCCCTGACGCCGTGGAACAGAGGCAAGGTTCCAGTCATAAGGGAGGTGTGGGATGGTAAGGTAAGAGGAGTTTGGGCTATACATCTCTCGAACAGAACGCCCTTTGATGCGAAGAGGTCTATGGTCGGTGTGTCCACGAGAGGAAATCCGTAACAGTGAACGCGATCCGCACGTAGAGTATCGACTGTGATTAGGACATAATTAAATTCCCGGCCTTTCTTGAGACGTGAGAAGGATAGCTTTTTGGGAAGAAAAAAGAAATAGATGGCCGCGGTAATAACCACCAAACCGAGGATTAAGGGAAGGACGATCCTTAAGGGAGACGTTTTCTTTTTAGTCTCGACGCCCTTCTTTTTGTCGACATATTTTTCTTTCTCTTTCCGGGGATTCTTCTTCTCTTTTTTGGCCTTTGTCATATAAGAATTTTAGCACAAAGGGAAAAAAGCAGGAAGAGCAAAAAAAAAAGGAGACCGCAGCATGCGGTCTCCTTTTGAACTTCAGCTTCTGTTTGTGTCTAGAAGAAGAGCCGGATTCCTAGACGGATAGCCCTCGGATTTACTAAGCTATAAACATCATGCCCATCTGGTCCTGGAGCTGAGGCATCATCCGGATTCCAGCTCAATCCAGCAATGGTTCCCCAAGAAGTAACCGTGTTGTCATTAAAAACATTGAAGATATCCATCATAAATCCGAGGCGGTATTTCTCTCCGATGGTAATTGTCTTCTCCAATCTGAGGTCCAGCATCATCTTGTCTGGGTATCTCCGTGAACCCCGCGGTTCTGTGAAGATGGTCGTTCTCCCCTGGTCCAAACTGAATCGTGCACGTCTTGTCCACGTGTTTCCTGTGATGTAGCTGAAGGCAGCGTTGAAATGGATGTCCAGCGGTAAGATATAGGATCCCTGGAGCTTTATCATGTGAGTGGGATCGTAGGTCACATTGCCCTCGGTATTTATCCAGTTATTGGGATTATCCTTTCCGTGCCAGCCGATATCTTCGCCGAAACTATTATCCATAGTACCTTTTGTCTCTGAAAGGTTATAGGATCCGATAAGCTGCCACCTGTTGGAGAATCTCTTCGTGAACGTTACCTGCAAGCCCCTGTATGTCCGGTAAGGATCTAACGGGATGTAGGGATCGCCTTTTTTGATGTTGGCTTGCACGTATTGATGCTCGACCACGGGTAAATTGTACACAGTGTAAGTGTTGCTGTTGAGTGGATCCTGAACAGTTATCTCTTCATACTGGGCAAGAGTATCATAAGTACCCATCATATTTTTCCATGAGCGGTATATGAAACTGACAGCAAGGGATGCATCCTTGAAAAGCTCTCTTTCGACAGCAACGGTGTACTGATCCATGTAGGGATGTTTGATGTTATCGGCAAGGGTGACCTGATAGTGCACATCCCGCCAATCCTCATACCAGACTCCATCCCAGTACGAATACCCAACATAATCTTGCCAGGCATCTGGGGAGGAATTCAGCTGATAATAGATTCCCGTATACATGGCTTCGGTGTACTGGCCGTAGTGGGCTTTAAGAACAGTTTTGTGGTCACCGAAGATGTCCCAGGCAAATCCCACGCGAGGCGCAAAGCGGTTGGTACTGTATAAGGTTCCGGAAACGCCCTTTTCACGACCTCTCATCATGCTGTAACGGCCTCCGATATTCAAAGTAAGATTATCGGATATGGACCAGGCATCCTGGATAAACAATTCGGTCCTGGTGTAATTATTGTCCCAGTCATAGCCCTCATACTGATAGGCATAAAGATAGCCGTACCAGTCATAGATGTAAACACTGGGTCCGATTCCCTCTACATAACCTGTATAACGGAACCAGCTATGTGCCCGGCCGTATTCGAATTCTCCCCCGAACTTGAAGTCGTGGTTTCCCTTGATGAAATCCTCGGCATAGTGGGAGAGGGCTGCATTGACCTGACCTCTATTGCGGTCAGCCCAATATTCCCAGTTGGTGTTATTATACCAACGCCAATCCTCTGTACTCCAGACTGCTGTGATGAGATGGGATTCTGCCTGACTGAGTAGGTAGTAATATCCAAAAAAGTAAGATCCTTTTACGTCAATAAACGTATTGGGGCTCAAGATTGTCGTCATGTTGAAGTTTCCGAGCCACTCATCAGATGGCTGTCTTACACAAGTCTCCTCAGTGGGATGGGTGGGGCCTTGCCGTCTGTTTTTGCCGAAGTACCCATCGTATTCTATATAGGCCATGAGGCTGAAATTGGAACTGATCTGGGAAGAGATTTTTCCTATAAACCGCGGTTGCTTGTAAACTCTGCCGTCGGGATCCAGAAATCCTGCAGCTTTATTCTTGGTCTCATACCACTGGGCGCCAATGAAAAACCAGGTTTTATCCTTTTTAATAGGCCCGCCCAGATGAAAGCTGACGTCCAAAATTCCCTGGGTAGGAGATGCGAGATCGGGAAAATCATCGAGGTAGTCCTGGTTGTTTTCTGCAGTCCAGAATCCCTTCTTGTTATCCTGGAAGATGAACTCGGCATGACCTGAAAAATTGTTTCCACCTGACTTGGTGATTGTGTTGAAGATGACTCCCGTAAATGCGCCGTATTCGGCATTCAATCCAACTCCCATGATCTTGGCTTCCTCAATAATATTGTAATCAAGGAAGGACCAAGCCGAACCTCCCTCTGGGTCGGACACATCCACGCCATCTATCTGGTAAGCAATCCCGGTTGAATCCGATGAGCCATAAGCCATGTCATCATTGACTCCAGGCGCCATGTTTACTAGGTCAGGAACAAACTGAACACTGGGTATGGCCCGGAGAATTTCATCCGATAATGTCACGGATGCGGTTTCCGAGGTCTTCACGTCTATAGTCGGAGACTCAGCGATGACCGTGACTTCCTCTTCGATGGATGAAAGCTTCATTATTAGATCGACGGTCAGACGCACGGTCGTTGTGAGTCGGATACTTTCCCGGACCGAAGTCGCAAATCCCTGGAGCCTGGCCGTAACCGTATAACGTCCAGGGGGAAGAGCTGGAAATCGGTATTGGCCGTCGGCATCGGTCACCATGCTGCGTTCACCCATCAAACTTTCACTCGACAGCGTGACTTCGACCCCGGGAAGCGGCGTGTTTTCTTCATCATAGACCGCACCGACTATAGCACCCGTTTCTTTCGATTGAGAAAAAACGAACGGGGAAAGGACGAGCAATAAAGCTAGCAGGGAAATTATTTGTTTAATTTTCATAATTCCTCCTTTCTTCTTTAACTCTAAGAAAGACAATCTTTCTTAACCATAACGTTGTTTGAGATGATTGTACTCGATAGACACCTCCTTTGTGTTGCAATTATTTATTCAATATAATTTACTGGCAATTTTTGTGCCAAAATCTGATTTTCCCGAAATTCATTTGATTTCAACAAGATAATAGTGTGCCGCACTAAACAGAAAAGTAAATTTTCTTCATATTTTTGGATAATTCAATTTTTTGTATTCTTTTATATATTTTATAAAAGAAAACTGAGAAAATTTCAACATCATATTTTTCTCAAACGATTCACTCATTATGTGTCAATTGAAACTTATCCGGCATTGTGTTAATTTTAGTAAGTAGATACTCAGATGAAAAAGATCCATCTCCTGCCTATGGTTCTCCTTTTTTGTATTGCCCCCCTCTTTTGCCAGAACGACGATCTTTCCCGGGAACACAAGGATTGGTTGGAAACAGTAGGGCCAATTATCACCAAAACGGAAAAAGAAGTCTTTCTGACGCTCAAGCCTGAGGAGAGGACTCGCTTTATCCAAATTTTTTGGAAACAACGTGACCCCATGCCAGATACTCCTCAGAACGAATTTTATGAGGAGTACATGAAAAGAATCCAGTTCGCCGATGCCAATTTTGGACGGCAAAGCCCAAGAAGAGGAAGTCAAACAGAGAGAGGATATCACTATCTCCTTTTGGGTCCTCCAATTGACAGAACGATCTACGACACCGTTTCTCAGATCATTCCTCTGGAACTGTGGCACTACAAAGGGGATGTCAAATACGGTCTGCCATCCTTCTTTTATCTTATTTTTTACCAACCGCAGGGAATGGGAGAATACCGTCTCTACAATCCCGGTGAAGGACCCGATAAACTTATCTCTCCCCAGTACGCAAAGAATGCACTCAGTCGTGAACAGGCCTTTAACATCATAAGGGGAATTTCCGGTGAACTGGCAAATGCTTCGCTCAGCTATCTTCCTGGAGAGGGGTCGCGCACCATGGCATCGATCTCCTCCTCGAATATGATACTATCCAATGTGCATTCTCTAGCAGAGAAGAAATTCCCAGATGCTTATGCTCGTACATATCTTTCCCACAAAGATTATGTCGAGACAGAATACTCTCACAATTTCATCGACAGCAATTCTATCGTCAAGATCTTCGATAATTTTGGCCAGTCATTCATTCACTGGGCTATAGAGCCCAAGAAAGTGAGTTTTGCTTTTTATGAGGATAGGTATTATGCTGTTTTTCAAATCATTCTCAAGCTTGAAGACATGTCAGGAAACCCAGTTTTTGAAAAAACAGATGAAATGACTGTGAGCATCACACCAGAGCAGTACAAGACACACGAGCGCCAACTCTTCGCCATTCAGGATGTGCTCCCAGTTATTCCGGGGGATTACAAATTGTTTTTTCTGCTCCAGAACAAGACGGGCAAAAATTTTACATCCTTTCAAACCAACATATCCAATCCGGAAAAAAACAGCGCCCCTCGTCTCAGTGCTCTCCTTCTCCATCATAGGCGGACAGATGCCGCTCAAAGCCACACAAACATGTTCAAAGCTTTCTCCTTCGGGGGAAGTCAGTTTATTATTAATTCAGAAAACAACTTCAATATCCAAGAGGAGATGGGTGTTTACTGCCAGCTCCATAATTTTACTGGGAAGATAGCAACTCAAGAGACGACTGTTCTTCTTGAAATTTTTCCGGTTGACGTAAAAACTCCGGTTTTAAGTCAGACAACGCCGCTTTTGGATATATTTGACTCAAGAAGTGGAGGGATAAACGCCGTCCCTATCTCTCTAAACTCCCTCGAGCCCGGGTATTATCGCGTAGAATTATCCCTTCTTGAAAACAACGGACAGATATCACTCTCTGCAAGAGAAAATTTTGTCCTCCTCTCCCGCCCCGCTCCTATTTTACCCTGGGTCTATACAAAACAATACAAGGCCTTCCCTGAATCAGGACAGCTCAGAATCCTTGCAACGCAGTGCTTTATGACACAAAAGTACGAGGAGGCTCGATTGTATTGCGAACAAGCCATGAATATAAAAGATGAGCCACCAACACGCCTTCTTTTGGCAAAAGTCCTGTATGCCCTCCACAGGTACCATGATTCATCGAATACGGTCTTGCCCATCTACCAGTCTGTAGAGCAGAGAGAATCGGGCAAAATTCTCGCAGCAAACTATGCCGCCCTAAAGGACTGGCAGACGGCTCTTACCTATCTGGAAAAACTCATGGCAAAGGCGAAAGAAATAAGCGTGTTAAACCTCGCTGCTGAATGTTACATCAATCTCAATCAACCGGACAAAGCATTACCTCTTCTCCGGGAGTCGTTAGCACTCAATCCTGCTCAACCATCCATCAAAGACCTCGAAGAACAAACACAAAAACAGATAAAAAATAGATAACACACATTTTCTTGTTCTTGGCCTGGCCAATATGCAGAATTTAATATCAAAATTGGATAGAAAAGTGAAAACACGATTATCAAGGAGTTTGGGAAATGAGGAATATTGTGATTTTTCTGTTTTTGATTTGCTTTTGTATGGGTAGCTTGTGGTCCCAGCATGGGAAGATTATTGGAACTGTCACAGATAAGGAGGGGAATCCTCAGGAGAAAGTGATTATCACTATTGTGTCTGTACAATCTTCGGCGAGAAAAGTCGAAGTTCAGACGAATAAGGATGGGAAATTTTCTCAGATAGGACTCTGGCCCGACTACTATCATGTGACTTTTAAAAAATCGGGATTTATGCCTTTCTCCCGTGAAATCCGCGTGAGGATTGCCGCTCCAACCGAAATGGAGGTCATTCTGGAAAAGTCCCAAGATATGTTGGAGAGGAATATGTCCGCTGCGGACAAACTTTTTCTCGAAGGAAACAAACTGTACGCCGAGCAAAAATATGACGAGGCCATTCAGTCCTATAACGAGGCCCTTGAGCTCAGTCAAACACAATGGGGATACTATTTTAATCTTGGCCTGGCGTATAAAAAAGCAGAACAAAAAGAGGACGCCATCGCAGCCTTCAAAAAGGCGCTGGAGATGAATCCAGAAAGCTACAGTATAAACAAAGAGCTGGGACAACTCCTGGCCTTAGAGGAAAACTACGAAGAGGCAAAAAAGTACTATGCCAAGGCCTCAGAAATAAGTGACGATGATCCGGAAGCATTCTATAATCTCGGAGTTTGTCTGACCAACCTGGGAGATCAAGAGGGAGCCTTAACCGCTTTCCTCAAAGCGATAGAGTTAAAAGAGGATTATGCCGATGCCTATTACCAGGCAGGAACCCTCTACATCAATCAAAATAATGTGGAGGAAGCCATAAAAAATTTGGAAAAATTTCTCGAGTTGGCTCCTGAACATGAGAAAGCGGCTGTGTCTAAACAACTCTTGGATTATCTCAAAAAGTAATTTACGAAAAACACAGGAAGGAACCAATGAAAAAAAGCATCTCATTCTTATTCCTGCAATCGTGTTTCTCCTGATCATTCTCAGTTTTACCGAAAAGGAAGACACATGCCTTTGTGATCA
>JASFEP010000210.1:0-7669 GCA_050124775.1 Candidatus Aminicenantota bacterium | reverse complement strand
GACCAGAATAAGGTAATCATCGATCTAATCAAAGAATTTCTTGAAAAGAAATACCTGGATGCAATCCTCATTCCCAGCAAAATCCCAGATACAGAATCTTACACCTGGCTTCTAGTGCATGAGGAATCTTTACTCGATTCAGCCAATCCTTTACCCCCCATCATGACAGTTCAGGGGGGAAAAGCCCTATCAAGCTTGACCGAGCATGGAGAACTGGATGGGACAATCGCCGTCTTGATGAGACCCTGTGAGATCAGAGCCGCTGTTGAGCTTTCCAAATTAAAACAGATCGACCTGGATAATTTTGCCTTTTTCAGCATAGACTGTCCGGGAGCTGTGCCACTCTCCGATTATATGAATGATCCCAAGGAAATGGCCGAAATTTTCGAACAGTCTCTTGAAAAATGGGGAGAAAGCGAATCCTTGAGGCCCATGTGCCAGATCTGCGATCAATTCAGTCTGCAATGCCTGGTTCCCTCCTCGGGGCAAGCGATACCCGAGGAAAGTGAGAATGGAATGCCCATTCCTGATCTTCATATAGGCCTTATCGGTGGAACGAGAGACAAGATCTGTCTTTTGCCTGTCACACCCAAAGGTAAGGACTTACTCGAAAGAGCCGAATTAACGGTGCAGGAATCTTTGGAAAACTGGGAGACCGAAATCAATAGGATCAGAGATATTAAGCGTGAAAAAAGATCGGGTTTTCATGAGGAATGGGACACAAAGATCAAAGGTGTCGACAACCTGTTAACAGTTTTTGATGAATGCATCAATTGCCATAATTGCATGAACGCTTGTCCTGTATGCTACTGCCAGCAGTGTTACTTTGACTCGCAGTTTATGAGGCTCACACCGGATGATTACATGGGAAGGGCGAAAAAAAGAGGCGCGTTGCGGTTTCCGCTGGACACTTTATTCTTCCATCTGGGGCGTATGTCGCACATGGCGCTCTCTTGTGTTTCATGCGGAGCCTGTGAAGATGCGTGTCCTATGTCGATCCCTGTGGCGCAGGTCTTCACGGCAGTCAGCGACCAGGCACAGGAATATTTTCACTACGTTCCTGGAAGAGCTAGGGGGGATATACTGCCTTTACAGACCTATCAAGAAGATGAATTCGGCGATGTGGAAACACCGAAAGAACAGGCAGAAATGTCATCTGTGGAGGAAAAGGACAATGTCTGAAGCGCTAAAAATCAATAAAGGTATCGAAGAAGCGGTTCGGGACCTGCTCGAATCTTTGCTCAAAGCTGAAAAAATAAAAGGTGTCTTTACTCTGAGAAAGATGAACGACAATGGAGGAGTGGCCTATTCGCTCATTTCGAGCGTGGAGGAGTTGCAGAATGCGCGTCCTCTTTATCCGTTCATGCCAGTGAATGCCGGAACGGTCCTTTCGGACTTCACCATAGAAGGTCCTACAACGGAACCCGTAGCCGCTGTGCTTCGTCCCTGTGAGCTTCGCGCCTTTATCGAGCTCGTTAAAAGAATTCAAGCGAATCCGGAAAAAATTTTGCTCATAAGCCATACCTGTGGGGGCGTTTATCCATTGAAATCGTTGAGTGATTATGAGAACAGTGAACGCCAATCAGAGTACTGGCAGTCGGCTAAAAAAGCGGATATCGCGAATGGGGTCAGAGAAACATGCCAAATGTGTGAGGACTTCATTCCACAACATGCGGATATAGTGATCGCGGCGGCGGGAAAGGAAGATCTGGATAAACAGTGTACCATTATTCTGCAGTCTCAAAAGGGACAGGAATATGCGGCTGGCGTTTCTGGAAGCAAGACTTCGGATGAAATGGTGTCTGGGAAAATTGAAGAGCTGAGGGAAAAAAGAAAAGAGCAAAAGACGAAGATCTTTGAGACATTCGATGAAGAACATGTGGGATTGAAAGATATCGTTAAAACATT
This sequence comes from Candidatus Aminicenantota bacterium, assembly GCA_050124775.1. GTDB lineage: Bacteria > Acidobacteriota > Aminicenantia > Aminicenantales > Aminicenantaceae > WTAW01. The sequence goes on along the minus strand of JASFEP010000210.1, from coordinate 5,761 downwards.
CGCCCCATGCTTGGGGTGTCATGGATGCAGTCATGCCTGTCCCATTTGCTGCTGTACGCATTGTGAGTTTGATTCGAAAATACTCGAATATCAACCGAGCAGTGTCAAATCCGAGCTCAAGCTTAAAGGTGCTCTTAAAGTGCCACCGGGTAATATTTTTTTTCAACTGGGACGGATGAGTCACATGGCAGTATCCTGTGTGAGCTGTGGCATGTGTTCGGATGTCTGCCCGGTCAATATTCCTGTGGCTACCATATTTTCAAGAGTGAGTGTCCCTCTTCAGCAAGTTTTTGAATACATACCCGGAAGGGATGTGGAAGAACCCGTTCCGTCGGGAACATACAAAGAACAAGAATTTGTGGAAATCGGGGAACATTGATCATTTCCAATAGCGATACTGCAAAAAGGTGAATGACCATGAATGAAACATTTAATCCCAGGATCATAGGATTTCTTTGCAACTGGTGCTCTTACACAGGTGCGGACCTAGCCGGTACGGCCCGCATGAAAATTCCTGCCTCATTGAGAGTCGTCAGGGTTATGTGTTCGGGACGGATCGACCCGCTTTTTGTCCTGAAAGGTTATCTCAAAGGGGCAGATGGAATCATGATGATGGGCTGTCATCCCGGGGACTGCCACTACCAGAAGGGAAATTACAATGCCCGCCGCAGGTATGTAATGCTTCAGAACATTTTGGGGACTTTGGGCTTGGATAAAGAGCGGATCGGTCTGTGGTGGGTTTCTGCATCAGAGGCACCTCGATATGCACAGGTCACTAAAGAATTCGCAGAAAAAGTCACCGAGCTGGGACCGAACCCGCTTCGTGATGAGGTCTTTCTCTAAGACTTGCCAATAATAAATTTTTTCACTAAAGTAATAATCCGAGCTTTATAATTTTCCGCAATTGATTAAATCAGAATGTAGGTGTATTCATGAAGAGAATAATAAAAAACTGGACGTTTCGAATGGTTTTGCTTCTTATTATTGCGTCTGCGTTGTCTTACACCATTCACTATTTCATTTTCCATGATGTCCATCATATTTTTCTCTATATGATCGGCGATTTTGGTTTTCTTTTCATCGATGTTCTTTTGGTCCTTCTGATCATCGAACGGCTTCTCTCCACGAGAGAAAAAAAGTCTATGCTTCAGAAGCTGAATATGGTCATCGGCACTTTTTTCAGCGAAGTAGGGTTAGAGCTCCTTCGCCGCTTCAGCGATTTTGTTGAAAATGCCGATCAATTGGAGGGTGAGATTCTCATAAATCCCAAATGGAGTAAGAAGGATTTCCAGACGGCACAATCCAGGGCGTCAGCCTTTAAATACAGCATCGTTTTCGACGCAGAAAAATTGGAAAGCCTTCGCGATTTTCTCAGGGAGAAACACTCCTTTCTAGTGCGGCTTTTGGAGAATCCGAACATTTTCGAAAATCAGCGCTTTACGGACCTGTTGTGGGCGATATTTCATCTTTCGGAAGAATTGACTTTTCGACAGTCGTTGAGAAATATCCCGGAAACTGATATCGTGCACCTCAAAACTGATATCCGAAGAGCTTATTCCCAAATTGTCAAAGAATGGATTGCCTATGCGGAGCATCTGAAGGGAAAATACCCCTTTCTTTTTTCTTTGGCCGCCCGCATCAATCCTTTAAATCCCAAAGCATCTCCGATTGTCCAGGAATAAATCTTCCGGGTTATTACAATTAGCCTCTCACTTTTCTTCGTACAAAGAGGACCCCTCTTCAATGACCCTCCGTCCCATCGGACCGCAGCACAGGAAAAGATCTAAAGCAGAGAGTCGTTTTAGAAAGTCCCCCCAGAACTGGGGATATTGGGAAGGATCGTAGCGGAGGAAATGGACGCGGATATTCTCTTTCTGGAAGGGAGCCCAATCAACGATTTTTCGTGAGAAGTAAGGCATGAGAATTTCGTTAGCTCCGAGCTCCTTGGCGATGGATGCGAGGAGCTCGGAACCTTTAGCTGCAATTCCTATTTCTGACTGAAGGAGAAATTCTTTTTCGATATTGAATTTTTCTTTAAGGATTGTCAGAAGTGAAATCACCATACTGATAAAGCTTTCCTCTTGCTTTTCGACGATGGTTTTTATTTCTGAATGGATTGGATCGAGATAAAGGGATTGGGCATAGAAATGCTGGAGGGTGAGGCAAAAATCCTTGGCCCATCGCTTTTTTCCGTAGATCTCGAGGTCTTTGATCTTCTGGCGGCCGCGTCCTTTCCGTTTGATTGGAACGGAGATCCACACTTCGCCGGATGGGCCTTTGATACGGTTCCGGTTGACATAATTGAATCCGCGCGCGAGCAGGGTGTCGTCCAATAGGACCATCTTGTCGGAGTGAATGAGTCGGGCGAAAAAGCCTCCCCAAGGGATGAAACCGGGTTGGTTGTAGCAAATCCGCATTTTGATTCCCGGATAGATAAATATTTTATACCACAGGGGAGGAGAGGGGTCAAAAAAGACACCTATACCTTTTTTGTGGCAAGCGCTTGCCTGCGGAGTTATGGCTTCAACCCGAATCCCTCTTCCAGGACTCTGGGTGAATTCCCTTTCTCTCCGTTGAGACGCTCCTGTACAATGCCTTTATTTCACATGAAATTCGAGCTCTATTCTATATCGGACTTTTCGGGCTTCACCCTCTTTTTCATAGGGCTCGTATTTCCACTGTTTAACCGCGTCGATGGCTGCTTCGTTGAGGATCTCGTGTTCGCCTTCTAGTACCTTGACAGTCAGGACATTGCCCTGTTTATCGATGATGGCTTCGAGAAGGACGGTTCCTCCCAAGAGATTTTTTCTCGCATCTATGGGATATTCAGGCTCTACTCTTTTCACCAATTTGAGCTCGACATCCTCGGGAAGAGTGATGACATCGACATTGGCTCCAGCTGTGGTGGTATCACTTGTCGTCTTGGCCTCGTCTTTGTCATCAAGGTTAAATCTAAGAGTGACGGTAAATTCGACTCCAATAGGTTTGCCATTAATGATGAAGGGCTCGTATACCCATTGTTCGACTGCAGCGACGGCGGCATTATTAAGAATTTCATGCTCACCTCTAAGAATCTTCGTTTTGACGACCTTTCCTTTGTCATCTGTCAATCCTTCGATCATTACAGTGCCCTCAATACCGGCTTCTCTGGCTTCATCAGGATAAACAGGGTCGACTTTTTTCATGAGCTTAGGCTTTACGATCTTCCGTTCCTGATCCTTTTTCTTATCTGCCTTTTCCTTTGTCTGTTGGAGTTCCCGTACACGGTCAGCTTTGGCATCATGTTCAAGTTTGACCTCTTTTATGGGCTTCACTGTGATTTCAGCCATGGTTTCCGTGGCTTCATTGGCTTTTGCCGCTGCAAAGGTCAATCTGTGGCCCGCGGTCGCCCCGATGATAAACAAAGAAATGAGAGCAATCACTCCAATCGTTGATTTGCTCAGGCGTGTTTCCATAGTTCTCTCCTTGGATAAGATATTCATCACCCTATCCCTCAGAAGAAAATGAGGAGAAGCCATTCCGCTAAATACAGGCAACCGCTTGGTGAGAGATGTTTTCTCAGCCAAATCGATCAAACACTCCGCGTATTCTTTTTTATCGTTCTCGAGGAGAACGTGGTTATCAGATATTTCCTCTCTCGCCCGGGAAAGTTCCGCACTCAGTGCATAGACAATTGGATTCCACCAGTGAAGGGCTGAGACGATTCTTTGCAGGATGCCGGAAATTTGATCCTTGTGGTAGATATGTGAGAGCTCGTGGAGCAGGATTCCTCTGATCTCGTTATCGTTCAGCTTCACATGTATGCCGTGGGGAAGAATAATTAAAGGCTTGAAAATCCCGATGGCGAGGGGACTGAAGATTTTTCGAGAGGTGAGCACTGCAGTGCGGGGATGTTGCGTGAATGACCTCTCTGCGGTTTCGAGGATTTTCAGAATCCTTTGGTCCTGAACCTCCTCGAGGCTCTTCTTAAATTTTTTGAGAGAGAGCATACCGTAGATGAGTTTTATCACAAGAAAAAATGATCCTAACATCCATATGATACCCAGACTGTTGATAGTTTTTATCAATATGGATCCCGATTGATAAGAAGTCAAAAGGAGTTGGATTTTTTGTGCGGGGTTCTGTGTCAAGGCCTTAGAGGCATGGGGCGCAAGCCGAGGGTTTTGTGTAATTTTGGAAGTCTGGTTCATGATCCCGTCCTCAGGATGGGATGAGTCTGATAAGGATATAGGAAGCACTGTTGTGAAGGAAGGAAATAACAATTTTAGAGATTTGGCGTTGAGTATGGGCAAGAGAAGCAGAATAAGGAGAGCTGCGAGGATTATTCCGCTTCGCAAGGGCGCTGTTTTATGACGGGTCAGCCTGACCAATAACCATGCGAGGAGCAGGATAGCGAGAGAGTTTAAAGCAATGTTCAGTACTTTCTCGGCAATGAGCGGGTTCAGAAGGAAACTCATAGCTTATTCTCGCTCGATTTTTTTGAGGAGGAGGCGAAGTTCTCTCATTTCTTCCTGCGATACTTTTTCATCCGCAAGGAGACATTTGACAAGCTCGGCGCGTGAGCCGCCAAAAACCCGGTTTTTAATGTCGTTCAAGATGTCCTGACGTGTTTTTTGTTTTTCTTCGACAGCAGAGTAAAAGTATGTTCGCCCTTCCTTTCTGTGGGTCAACCAGCCATAATCTTCGAGACGCCCCATTTGGACCTGAACAGTCGTGCGGCGCAATTTTTCTTTTCTTTTAGAATTTATGGCCTCGAACACATCATTCACTGTGACCTCCCCCATATCCCAGATGATCTTCATGATCTCGAGGTTAGCAGGGGAGAGTTTTCGAGACTTTTTTCTGTGCATCATACGCTCCGGTTATTAACGACATCTGTCGTCTATAATATAGACGACAATTGTCGTTTTGTCAAGAGGAAAATCTAGAATTATGCAGCAAGATAGGTGCCAAGAAAAAGACTGTAGATCTTTCTCTCAAGGGTTTGGCCTCAAAAGCGACCATTTGGGCAAAAGTCCCTGCCTTCGCAGGAAAGCGACTTGTGCTTTTCCTGACTCAATTTTTTAGTTCATATAGCTTTCTATGATATCGGCGATCGACATTTCAGACATGATGAGCTGGGATGATTGGGCTCCGAAAACCCATTCCTCGAATAATTTGTCTAGATTTATAGACGAAAGATTCGTTACATGTTCGACAAATTCCCGTGCTGTTGCCCCCGTTTCTGCATAGTTTTGGTAAAAATTGCCCATAGTTTTAAGAAAAAGCTCTTCTCCCATGATTTCACTGAGGATATAGAAAAAGATCTGCCCTTTTCGATAGGAAAGACCTGTGATTTCCTCTTTGCCGTAATCGATCATGGGCACCGCTTTCCACTCCGGGTGCTGGACAAAAGTCTTACGGAGCCTTTCTCTCATCGCATTTACGGCCTTTTCTCGCGCTTTGGGTTCGTCTCCCAGTTTTTCCTGAACGAGATGTTGAAGGAACATGGCCAGCCCTTCGCTCTCGAATCGGGAAGGGCGTGGATCCGTCGATTTAACGTTCCAGAGATGAGAGAGTTCGTGATAGAAGGCGTAATGACTCTCCGCGTCCCTAAAGGCTGAATCATCCTGAAGAATCGTGGTCACACTTGTTTGTGAGCCGTAGCCTTGGGGAATTTCTATAATGGTCAACCCTCTGAAAACTTTGAGAGGGCCGAACCAGTCTGTGTAAAGATCCTTCGCCTTCAACAGGCTCTCGAGAAGGCTTTCCGCGCCTGTTT
>JASFEP010000209.1:0-7733 GCA_050124775.1 Candidatus Aminicenantota bacterium | reverse complement strand
TGTGACGTAAGATCGATCAGCCGAGCTTCTTCGCCTTCATTTCCAGTTCTTCTCTGGTCTCTTGATGATCAGGATCGGGCACACACGCATCCACAGGGCAAACAGCCACACATTGCTGTTCGTCAAAATGTCCTACGCATTCGCTGCATTTTTCCGGGTCGATCTCATAGATCTCATCACCTGCAAAAATGGCCTGATTCGGGCATTCAGGCTCACATGCGCCACAATTAATGCATTCTTCATTGATCATAAAAGCCATTCTAAGACCTCCAAAAAATTCGTAAAATTATTAACAGATTATTATATTAACTTTGAAGAAATTTACAATAAAACTTTTTTATTTTTTCTCTTCGAGATCCAAAACCTTGGCCGAGGCATCATACCCATAATACGTCTGCGAGAACTCTTCTTGAAGACGCTTGTAGAGAGCGAGAGCCTCTTCGGGCTCTCCCTTTTTCTCATGGGCTTGGGCCTTGTGGAACAAAATCCCATCGAGGATATATTCTTTGGGGTTTTTCTCTTCCAACTCTCCGTAGAGGGCGATGGCCTCATCATAATTTTCCTGACGGATATGGATCTGCCCCAAAAGATCCTTCGCCTGGTAGAAGACCAGGTCTTTTTTGCCCTTGAAGATCTCATCCAAATAAGGTGTGGCTTTGGCGAAGTCTTCCTTTTCGAACCAGTATTTTGCAAGCTCCAAATATCCAATGCGTGAGAATTTCCCCATCCCTGCCAGTTCCTCGAGTTCGGGGATCTTTGTGGAATCCTCTCTGATCTCGGAACTCAATGCAAAGATCTGATCCAGGACCTGGTTCTCCCTTTTGATTTGCTGCGCATTGAGGAACAAAAAAACAATATAGGCCAAAACCAGGACTGCCACTCCTGCACCGACGATGGAGATCTCTCTTGTATGCTCTTTCGAGAAATCGACGATATTGGTGATGGTCTTTTGGAATTTATCTTCCTTGAGCTGATGTCTTGTTTTTCGTTTCATGCAATGACTCCTGTGCTATTCGACAGATGCTCTAATAAAACTGGTTTTTGATTATACCAAAATCCTCTCTTTCCTGCATCCATCTTATCCAAAAAGGAAGCATTGTCTATTAAAAAAATCACCCCCAATTTCACCGTTAGAGGCTATAGCTATCGAATTTTTTTTTTGGCAAAATGGAGTTGCCTTGTTTGGCTGGCTGGGCAGGGCGCCAGCAGAAACAGAATCTTGCATCTCGGCTTATGTGGGATTCCTCGACAGCCAGCATTTTTTTTCCCTTTTCTTGATCCCGATATTCCATTTTGGTGCATCCCGTGCGACTAAATTGATGACCTTACTTTGCTGGCTGAGTAAGGTCCCTCCTGAGCAACCAAACCCTGGCTTAATCCTCACAGCCAGCATTCTATCTGCGTTCAAAAAAACCAAAAACAATATAAGGTCGGATCCTTTTGATGGCCGATTAACACGGTGGCGAGTGGGGTCAGCTTTCCTAGTCGACAGTTCGAATGATGTGCAGCTTTTGGGCAATGGCCTCGCGACAAGTGCGGCTGGATAATGTGACAGGCAACTTTTTATTGAGGTAAAAGGAATAGATGACAGTCCCTTTTTTATGGGGGGCGGTGGCTGGCTGTTAGGGGGAAAATAAGCAAAAGGGGTTATGGTGTGGGTGAGGCTTGCCCAGCCAGCACAACAAGCACCCCTAAAATCGCACAGAAAAACTCAAAAAACAATCACCTCAAGGGGTGATATTCGGGGTGAATTTTAAAAGTCAGTCGGTTCGGCCAAAGTCGTCCACTTAGAATGGGCCCCAACACAGCAGATGGGGTGAGATCGGTTCGCCTGAAAGGTAAAAAATGCTGCCGATGAGATATCAGATGCTTTTTGAGTATAAGTTTGGCAGCAGTTTTTATGAATAATCCAGAAGAGATGGATTATTCACGGATCGAGATCGCTGCAAAACCGAAGCAGTGGCCCCTGATGATGTAGTGAACTACCTCGAAGGGGCTACAATGAAGGTTTTGTTGCGAGATCGGTTCGCCTGAAAGGTAAAAAATGCTGCCGATGAGATATCAGATGCTTTTTGAGTATAAGTTTGGCAGCAGTTTTTATGAATAATCCAGTTTAGGGGAACCAGTAGGGTCCCACAGGATGCCCAACCCATACGCCTCCCCTGGGATAAGGTCCATACCACGGGCCTGGAACAGCGACTCCAACACCCACAGTAACATGTCCGGGCTCACACCCCACAGAAAAAACGAGCAATCCGATTATGATCATTGCCAACAGAATGGTTGCTATTATCTTCATTGATTTTTTCCTTCCTAATCCTTGAACGGATATCTTTGGATGGCGATCGCTGCACCTGTCGGGTCTGCAACGATGGCCACGCTCCCGTTACGGACGTCTTTCTCGGGCGCCAGGATCACCATACCTCCCAAGGATTCGGCCTTTTTTGCCACAGCCTCTGGGTTTTTGACCTTGACATAAGGAAGCCAGTTCGGCTTCACATTTCTCCAAGGAATGGTGAGCATCCCGGCATATCCCTTTTCGCCCTTCATAAAGATATAATAAGGAACATTGACTCCAGAATCGTATGTCTCTGTCGAATAATCCGCAATCTCTTCATAGTACGCCGTCGACCCTTCGATATCGTCGGTGAAGAGCTCGGTCCAGATCCAGACATGGTTCAATTTTTCTGCGAGGGTTTGTTTCGGGGGGTCCCCTACATAGGACTTGAACAAGACCACAAGAGCCCCTTGAGGATCCTTGACCACAGCAGTGCGCCCTCTGGCCTCGAAATCGAAGGCTTCAACGAGAACACTGCCCCCTCTATTCTCTGTGATATCCACAGCGCGGTCGACATCGGCCACAGAAAGATAGCTCAACCACTGTTCGCCGTTGATCTTTTTTGCCTTCTCCGAATATATGATCCCGCCAATGGCTGTGCCGTCGGCTTTTATGATCAAGTATTCATTTTCATCCTTGCCCGCTGCTTCGAATTCCCACCCGAATAGCCCTCCATAGAACTTTTTCGCTGCTGCGACATCGCTGGTTATTAGGTCATACCAGACAAATTCGCCCGTAAGATGAGTATTCGTAGGAGGATTGGTTACCGGAGGAACTATGACCTTCGTCGTGGTACATGCGCTCAAAAAAACCGCTAACAGCACCATGAACACTAAGTTTCTCTGCACAATTTTCATCTTCCTTCGATCTCCTTTCGTTGGATTCGTCCATGAAAAGTCTTGATGAATATTAATAATAGATTATTTATACCAGAATTGTAGGAAAAGGGGAAGAGTACCGACGATAAAAAAGCAACAAGAGGTTTTAACATAGGAGCTAAAAACCGACTTTACAGTATTCCGTATAAATGAAGGAAGAGTCATCCATTTGAATCGATTCACAAAAAATGCCGATGCTCTATTTAAAAAAACCTAGAATGGATTCAAAAGGTTTGCACTTTTTCATGTTGATGTGACATATCGAGCTTCGACACGTGTTCAATACACGATAGAAGCTATTTTAAAAAAGAAGAGATCCCAAAGGAGAAACGAATGAAAACACAAAGACTGGTTTTTGTAAGCCTCGTATTTCTTTTCATGCTGGGCCTCACATCCATGACTTTTGCCGACAGTGCCATAAAAGGCTTTTCCCTCAAAATAGGCGGCGGTGCCGGGTCATGGGACGGAAGTGATCTCAATAATTTCTACCTTGACTTCAACGTGCAGATGACAAACACTGCAGGACTCATAGTCGGTGGAGATGTTATCGGAGAGCTCGAAGAATTGAACTACGGACCTGACTTTGAGGGGGAATTCATTCTCGAGCTCCCCCAGAATTTCGCCCTGGGAATCGGTATCGGCTACCTGGTGAGGTCAGGAGATAGCAGCACCGAGATTTCCCTGTATGGAGCTCGAAATACCATTGCTGTGGAGACGCGGTTTACGGCTATTCCCATCCTGCTCAACGGGTATTTCAACCTGCCGGTGGGTGCAAAGACAAAGCTGTATGTGAAAGGAGGCGTCGGATATTATATCGGAAAAGGGAAATATTTCGTTCGGCAGGAACAATCGATCCTCGGACTGACACCGGCTTGGGAAGAGGAAGAGGGCGATGCCTCGAGCAATGCCTTCGGTTTTCAGGGGGGCGTGGGCATCGAATTCAACCTGACAGAAACTGTGGCCCTCTTCTTTGAAACGTCGGGACGGTACGCGAATCTGAAAAACTGGGAAGGGCAGAATCGATACAAAGACTTTCTCGGCGCATCGGAATCCGAATCGGTGGAATGGTACTATGCCGAAGAGTATGATGATATGACGCGGCAGTGGTACCGGACGGTCCTGATCACCGAGAGAGAGCCCTCTGGAAATTACTACAGAAATGTGCGAAAGGCGGAGATCAGTTATTCAGGAGTGGTCCTCCGACTGGGAGTAAAGATTTCATTCGGAAAAAAATAGAGTTCGATGAATGGTTAGTTCGGCCATCGAATAGTACAGGTATAGATAAGTTTTCGAAAAGGTTGGCTCAACTATTGGATAGAGCTTCAAGATTTTTTTCGATCAGCTCGATTTGCGCACGGAGATCTAGGAGCTTTTTCTTTTCGGATTCCACGATATGGGAAGGAGCACGGTCAACAAACTTTGGATTATTGAGATTCGATTCGGCTTTGGCTGCATCTGCCAGCAGTTTATCCTTCTGTTTGTTCAAACGTTTCATTTCCTCATCAGGATCGATCACGCCGATGAGATAGACCTCCATGTCACCGACCACTTGGGTGGCAGCAGTCGGGGGACGTTCGACGAGAGGCGATACATCCAACGCACCTACTCCCCCTAGATGGAGGATGAGGTCTTTGAGGCGTTGAAGAACATCTGCGCTCGGGCCATCGGCCTTGATCTGGGCATCGACGGTTTTGCTGGGAGGGATCTGATAACGGGAGCGGAGGTCGCGGATGGATCGGATGACTTCCTGGATAAGGGAAAAATCGGCTTCGATCCGGTCGTCGATCCACTGGGATTGAGGCTCGGGCCATTTCGCGATGATCAGAAGGTCGGAAGAGTCGATCTCCTCCTCCAGGCCTCTTGTCGGACATTGGAGATGGAGCCGTTCCCAGAGCACCTCTGTAATGAAGGGGACAAAGGGATGGAAAAGCCGCAGAACCTGGTCGATCGCAAGGGAGAGAACCGAGCGGGCCACAGGAGCAGAACTCTCGTCTCGGAATCGTGGTTTGATGAATTCCAGATACCAATCGCACAGCTCCGACCAGAAAAATTCCCTGGCTGCACCGATCGCTGCAGAGGGATTATAAGCGTAGAGCTGTTCCGTGACTTTGGTGATCACCTTGGAGAGGCGTGATAGAATCCAGCAGTCCTCGGCTTCGAGTTCCTCGGGAGAGAGGGGCGAAAAGGTATGCTCCCCCAGGTTGATGAGGGCAAAACGGGCGGCATTCCAAAGCTTTGTGCAGAAGGCGCGTCCGACATCGAAACGCTCGCTGATGATCTTGGCCATCGGGAGATCGGGCATGGTGCCCAACACATCGAATTCCTTTTGGGTTTCGGGGCAGATGTAAGTGAAGATGGTCTGACCGTGTTTGGCTGTGGCGAGGTCGACCAGTTTTCCGGTGAATGGAGAGATGGCCTGAACGGGAAGGCGAATGTCTTGAGTGCCGGTCTGCATATCGCAGAGCACGTATCGCATGGAGTCGGCACCGTATTTTTCGATGATATCCTCTGGATCGATGCCATTTCCCTTGCTTTTACTCATACGTTCGCCCTTACCGTCCTGGATATTGGCATGAATAAAACAATCCGTGAAAGGAACATCCCCCAGGAAAAATAGGCCCATCACTTGCATCCGGGCCACCCACAGGGTGATAATGTCTCGGGCAGTGACGAGACAGCTTCCGGGATAATAAGTGCGCAGGCAGTCTTTGTTTTGATCGACAGATCCCAATGGGCGCTGTCCGATTTCGACCTGAGCGGAGTCAGGATCCGGCCATCCAAGGGTGGAAAATGGCCACAGGGCAGAGCTGAACCAGGTATCGAGAACGTCGGGATCTTGATTGAGTCCAGCAGATTGGAGCTTGGCGGCAAATTCGTTCTCAGCGGCTTCATTTCTGAGGCAAACGAGGAGGTCATAGTGCAAGGGAGAGTCCGGCTCAACCGTTCCATCCGGTCGGTCGAGTCGGTGGGATTCATCGGATCGGTCAGTTTGGTTCGGTTGATCGGGTTCACTGGGGTGGCCGGGTCCGTCAAGCCCCTTTGGCTGTCCGATCCTGCGTTTATCGAGTGGATGGAGTCGGCCTTCATGGTCGGAAATCCAGGCCCAGATATTCTCGCTTTTCAGCTCCGGAAGCGAGTTGACCAAATCGGCCAATTCTGCGGCCGAAAAATTCCCCAGCCAGATGGGGATCCGGTGCCCCCACCAGAGTTGGCGGCTGATGCACCAATCGCGTTTTTCGGAGAGCCAGCTCCGGTAGGTGCCGCCGTAGCGGGCATGATCGGGGAAGAAGGTCAGACGGAGGCCTGATGGTGAATCGTATTCGCGGCCGATGGCATCGATGGCGGCTTGGGCTAGGCCTGGGGCCCGGAAATTTTTTTCAGTCCCCCAACCGCAGTGAACTCCGCCTTCCATATCGCCCATTCGTATGAACCATTGTTTGGAGAGGTAGGGTTCGATGGGTGTTTTGGAACGGTCGGAGTGGCCGATCTCGATCTCCCGGTCTTCGATCTCTTCCATAAGGCCCTGACTTTCGAGGTCGGCGACCACTCTATCCCGGGCTTCGAAGCGGTCAAGGCCCGTATAAGGTCCTGCATTCGTATTGAGCGTGCCGTTCGGATTTAAGATATTGATGATACCGATCGTCGTACGGTGACGAGTCCACACGTCGTAGTCGTTGGGATCATGGGCGGGGGTGATCTTCACACATCCGGAACCGAGCTCAGGTTTGGCCCACTCATCCAGGATGAGGGGGATCTCCCTTTCGACGAGAGGAAGGAAGATCTTTTTCCCCTGCTCTGCCATTTCTTTGAGTTTGAGTAAGTGGGGCAGGAGGTTTTTCTTGCGCTCTTCGATCTGGAGGAGGGATTCTTCCAGTTGAGCTTTTTCCTTTTTGGGGATACTTTTTAATCGTTCACGGAGAAGGCGGCTCTGTCTGTCGAGTTCGCCGGCGGGATCGGGATGGCAGGCAACGGCTGTGTCGCCCAGCATGGTTTCGGGGCGGGTTGTGGCCACGACCACGTGCTGGGGCTCATCGGGTTCAGGGTCGATCACGGGATAACGCATATGCCAGAAATGTCCCTGGACCTTTTCATAGATAATCTCGTCGTCGGACACGGCGGTCTGGAGTTGGGCGTCCCAGTTGACAAGCCGGTCTCCGTGGTATATGAGGCCGTGGCGGAAGAGGCGGAAAAAGGCCTCGCGGACAGCGCGGGTGCAGACCGCATCCATGGTGAAGCGCGCTCTCTGCCAATCGCTGGAGCAGCCCATGCTCTGGAGCTGTTTGATGATACGCTGCTGGTATTCGTCCTTCCATGCCCATATCTTGGCGACGAGGGCTTCGCGGCCGATATCGTGGCGGGTTTTGCCTTCGAGCTCGAAAAGCCGTTTTTCGACGACGGCCTGCGTGGCGATGCCGGCGTGGTCGGTGCCGGGCATCCAGAGGGTGTTGTCGCCCAGCATGCGGTGCCATCGGATCAAGAGATCCTGCATCACGTTGTCCATGGCGTGGCCCATATGG
>JASFEP010000208.1:0-7781 GCA_050124775.1 Candidatus Aminicenantota bacterium | reverse complement strand
CAGAGACTTGGCTTTTGAGCTTCAGGATTACTACGGCAGCAATCTCCCGGCGATCCCTCTGTATTGGAGTGTTTTCATCACACCCTTCCATAACAAATTTAGCGGTTGGATAACCAACCCCCTCTATGGGATTTTTAACATCGACAATTTTCTCAATATCCAACCCACACGACAGTGAAAAAAGCAGCCAGATATCTTTTTGCTCTTTTTATCATAATCTCTATTAACTTCTTCATACCCCGTTTAATGCCCGGCGACCCCCTCACAAATCTCATGGGAGAAGATTTTATCGCCAGCCAGGAATCCATCAATGCGCTCAAAGAAGAGCTGGGTCTCGACAAACCGCTTCTCGTTCAGTACGCAGTATACTGGGGAGATCTGATCCGACTGGACCTCGGACACTCCTACCACTTTCATGATGGAGTCACACAGATCATCGCCTCCAGGCTGGCTTGGACAATCGTGCTCGTCGGCATGGCCATCCTCTTAGGGACTCTTTTCGGAGCGATCCTCGGCGCACTCTCCGGCTGGAGGAGAAACGATATCCAAAACAAAACCCTAACCACATTCTTTCTTTGGGTCTACTGTACGCCCCCATTTTTTCTGTCGCTCGCTGCCCTCTATGTGTTTGCATTCAAGGCTGGGCTCTTCCCCATGCGGGGATTTTACGAGACGGGGACATTTACCGACATCGTCAAGCACTTCTTCATTCCCGTGCTAGTTCTGAGTCTTTTCCTGACATCCCGCAATTATATGATCATGCGGGGAAGTATCATCCAGGAAAAAGGGAAACCTTATATCCTTTATGCGCGGGCCAAGGGTCTTCTCAGCCGGAGCATTCTCTTCCGCCATGCCTTCAAAAACGCCTCGCTCCCACTTATAACCCTTGTAGCCCTCGACATCGGTTTCATCATCAGCGGGGCGCTTTTCGTAGAGATCGTATTCTCCATGAACGGCATGGGAACATTGATATTCGACGCACTCCTGGCCCGGGATTACCCTGTGCTTCAGGGTATATTTCTAATCATAACGGTGATGGTCGTGCTGGCGAACTTTCTCGCCGACATCATCTACGGGATTATCGATCCGAGAGTGAGAGAACAGAGATGAGAGGAGCTCAGCCTATCCGCCGAAGTATCCTCCCACAAAAAAAGAGGCGTGTTCCTCTTTTGGGTGCAGGACTTTTTTTGCTGTTTGTTGTATTGGCTCTGGGTGCCGACATTATTGCGCCCCACGGGCCTTGGGAAAGGTTCGATCCATATCTCGAGCCCAGCGCTTCGCACTGGCTCGGAACCAATGACCTGGGGCACGATATCCTCTCCGAGCTCATCCACGGTTCGAGGGTCTCTCTGCTCGTAGGCTTTGGGGCCGCAGTTCTTGCCACAGTCATCGGACTCTGCATCGGCCTGTTCGCGGGATACTACAAAGGCACCCCGGATGAGGTTCTTACGGGTATCACCGATGTTTTTTTGATGATCCCCCGGATTCCGTTGGTCATCTTGCTTGCGGCTTTTCTCAAACCCAGTTACTGGATCATCGCGCTCGTTATCGGTCTTCTCTGGTGGACATCCACGGCCCGTGTTGTCCGGTCCAAATCCCTCCAGGTCAGCGAGATGAATTTTGTTCTTAGCTCCAAATGTCTGGGGTTTTCGAATGTCCACATCATCTTCACCGATATTTTTCCCAATATTATCCAGATCGTCATCCCAAAATTCATGCTCACCGTAGCAGCCGCCATGATCACGGAAGCATCGCTCTCATTCCTGGGCCTCGGGGATCCCTCCATGAAGAGCTGGGGCATGATGATCAATTTCGCTTTCACGAAAGGTGGGTTGGTCAATGAACTATGGTGGTGGTTCATTCCGCCGGGTCTGTGCATCACATTTTTTGTCTATACGGTAGTTCTTCTGGGTTATTCTTTCGAAGACAAAGAGCAGACCGTGATGGGAGTGCGCTGACCGATGAGCTGTTTACATATCAAACACCTCACTGTCTCCTTCGAGACTCTGACAGGAAAGGTTGTAGCCGTGGACGATGTCTCGCTTGACCATGAGAAGAGAGAAACACTGGCGCTCGTGGGTGAGACAGGGTGTGGAAAATCGGTCATCGCTCGCTCGATATTGAGATTGCTTCCCGATAACGCACTGGTACGGGGAGAGATTTTCTATCAGGACATGGACCTTCTTAGACTTTCCGAAAGAGAATTGGCCGATATCAGAGGGCAAGAGATCGCCATTATCTTCCAGAATCCGACTCTGGCGCTTAATCCAGTGCTAAAGATCGGCGATCAGATCTTCGAGCTTTTCAGAGTCCACAGAAGGGCCTCCTCCAAAGGAGCCAGGGAATACGCGCGGTCGCTTCTCGAAAGGATGGGATTCGAAAACCCGGCGCATGCGCTCCAAATGTATCCCTCTCAGTTCTCCGAGGGGATGAATCAGAGAGTGCTCATAGCGATGGCAATCGCTCTCCATCCGAAGATTGTCATTGCCGATGAGCCGACAAAGGGACTGGATGAACGGTTGAAAGAAGGCATTTTAGAAGAGTTTTTAAAGATCAAAGCAGAAAAAGAATCCACACTGTTCCTCATCACTCACGATCTCGAGGCAGCGCAGAAAATCGCCGATAGAGTCGGGCTCATGTACTGTGGGCAGATCGTGGAGACCGCGCTCATCTCGGAATTGTTCGCTGAGCCTCTCCATCCCTATGCCCGGGCACTCTTGAAGAGTGTTCCTGCACGGGGTTTCGTGCCGATACCCGGGACCTCACCGTCGATGATCTCCCCTCCCGCTGGGTGTCGGTTTCATCCCAGGTGCAAAGAAAGGCTGGAGGTGTGCAGCCGCGAGGCGCCGCCATCCATCGAAGAATCTGGAAGGACTGTTCGATGTCATCTTTATCGCTAAAAGCTGAACATATTGCGAAAGCTTACAAGCTGGGAAGGCTTCGCACACAGAGAAAATACGTCTTGGAGGACATTTCATTCGAAGTCGAGAGTGGAGTAACCCTTGGGATCATGGGCGAATCGGGGACAGGAAAAACCACATTGGGACGGGTGTTGGCCGGGATCGAAAAAGCGAGCGGAGGCGCGGTCTTTTTCGGGGAGCAACGCATAGATGCTCTGAGAAAAGAAGACTATGCACGATTCCGAAGGAATGTCCAGATCGTCTTTCAGAATCCGGAAGGGTCGCTCAATCCCAAAAAGACAGTGGAAAAAAGTCTTCACCAGGTGCTCGAATTGATTGGAATTTCAAGAGAAGAAAGAATTGAGGTTTTGTACAACATGCTCCAAACGGTCGGTGTGTCTGATGATCTTCTTTGCCGTTATCCCCATCAGCTGTCTGGAGGGCAGAACCAGAAAGTTGCGCTCGCACGGGTTTTACTTTTGAAGCCTGATTTTATCATTCTCGATGAGCCGACATCCGCCCTCGATATTTCGGTCCGGGCCCAGATCCTCCATCTACTGAAAGAGTGGCAGGCCAAGAATAGAACCGGTTTCATCTGGATATCGCACGAGAGGGAGGTTGTGGATTTTATGGCCGATAGAATAGCTATCCTCGAAAATGGCCGACTTTCCTTTACTTCATAAAAAGAGGCGGCAACCACTCCAATCCTCTGATTATCTCCGGTACAAATAGATACTGTGATCTTTGCCGTCTTCGGCCTTCAAGGAGACATAATCCAAAAGTTTATCCTCCCACCGCTCGATGGCATAGTTGTGTGTGAGGACATAAGAGCCGATTTGGAGTTGTCTTTCCAGATGGGGACGCATCAGTTCGTTGGACTCTATAAGGAGATACATGGTGACGACAGTGGCTTCGGATAGATTCGCCTTAGTGGCATCTTCCATCCTGAACTCGACACGGTTTTCGACGTTGGCCGCTTTGGCATTGGCTCGGGACTCTTCGATCAGTTGCGGGTCGAGCTCGAGCCCAACGCCACGGGCTCCGTATTTGTTGGCTGCGGTTATAACGATCCTGCCGTCGCCGCTTCCGATGTCGTAGAGGATGTCATCCTCATCCAGGTCTGCCATCTCGAGCATCTTATCCACGACGGACACAGGAGTAGCGACATAGGGTGCGAGGTCTGTGACATCGGCCCTCCCATGAGAGCCTAAAAAGAGGTCTAGGTTGTTGTTCTCGTCATAGCGGAAGGAGTTGGCCGAACCCGGCCTTATACGATACTCGATCTTTGCGTCGCCGCGCATGAAGGTGATGTCGAGAGGCACGCCCCCTGTGTAACGGTGGATCTCTCCCCGGGCCAGTTGTCTCTCCCCCGAATCGCCGTACGATCTTGCCTCCCGGAACGTATAGAAGACAGTTTCTTTTGTCACATTCCGGATCGTGATCTCTTTTTTCTCCTGGGAGGATACGAGAGCAGGTTCTATGGCGGATGGCTCCACACGGTGCTTGGACAATCCCAGGACTATCCCTGGCAACAACAAAAAACCGATGAGCACATATAAATAAAAAAGGTTCGGAACGCAAAGAGGATTTTTTAGGAGGGCACTTATTTTTTTCACGGCGTATTCCAAAAGTCTTTATTTGTCGTCTGATACACAGATGTCTGCAACCTTCTTCGGCAGTGACATGATTTTTTTAGCCTTGTAGTCGAAACACACCATGCCCGTTTCGGCCAATGCGATTTTTGCTGAATCGCTCAATCGAGTCAATCTGTAGAACAGGCGAAATCCACTTTCGGAAGGCTCGCCTGCTGCAACTTCGATGTTCAGATCATCTCCCGCATAGGCTTCGCTCTGATAGAGGATGGCGGCATCCCCCATTGTGAGGGATACCCCCCCGCAATCGACCTCGGAAAGACCGTGGCTCGAAAGGAAGGCTACCCGGGCTTCATGGACGAGAGAGAGAAGGCTGTCGTTTCCCAGATGTCCTCCATAATTGAGATCGGTCACACGGACAGCGATCTGGGTTTTGAAGGGATAATGATCCAACGGTTTCAATCGAACTCTTGGCATGGCTCTTTTGCCTTAAATCAATTATTGCCTTTACTGAGTTTTTTCCTTTAATAAGATATTTCTCTTAGCAAAGGTTGTTCAGCGAATCTCACACAAAACCAATTATAGTATCCCTTTAGCCAAATTATCTAGCAACAAAAGTTTCTTATCGGTTTCAGCGGGAACTTCGGAGTAGAGGATGGCCGATCCTTCCTTGATGGTGACTGCCCGAGAGGTTAGATCGATAAGGGATTCGATCCTATGGGATACGACGACAACGGTGGCTCCGGCCTCGACATGTCCTGTGATCCAAGTGAGGATGTCATCTTTGATCTTTCTGTCCATGCCTTCGAGAGGTTCATCCAAGAGGATATTCCGAGGCGTGCCGATGAGGGCCGCGGCGAAGACAGCACGGCGGCGCTGTCCCAGGGAGAGTTCGCGAACGGTTCGGGAGCCTTGGTCTTGAAGGCCGAAAAATTCAAGGGCATCCATCCCCTTCTCTAAAGGTTCATCGCGCAGGCGGCAGACCAGATCGAGAATCTCGCGGATCGTCGCATAAGGAGTGAGGTCGGGTTGTTCGGGCACATAAGACAGACTTTTGCGGGCGTCGATTTCATCTTTCCAGAGATCGTGGCTGTCGATCGTAAGCTGTCCTGTGTCTGGTGTCTCCACACCCGAAGCTAATTTGAGGAGCGTGCTTTTTCCGCATCCGTTCGGTCCCAAGAGCATGGTGAGTCCGGGCTGGAATTCCAAGTCGATGCTCTTAAGAACAGGAGTGTTTTTTTCGTAAGAGAAGGAAACATTCTGAAATCGAATCATTGGCGGCTCCAAGAGAGGGAATCCCCGGCTGCGAGGTGATGTATGTCGAGCCAGCGGCTCACTTTCTGTCGCTTTTCCAGGTCCGCACCGCATCTCAAAATCAGAGGAGTCATGGCCAAAAACACAACAGAGATCGGAGGGGCGAGGCAGACCAACACCGAGGCCGTTGTTTCCACTGTCAAAATCTGCCACAAGGTTCCTGATGCGTAGTCGATCGCACGCCTCATAGCGAGTGAAGCAAAAAAAGCGAAGGGTGGAACACAAAAAGCTGCAGGCCATATCGCCTGAATTTTGAGGAATGCGACAAGAATAAGCAAAGGGATGGCGCCGAAACCGATGAGAAATGAATCTGCAATAAACCGCTGTTTCGCAGACCACGGTAGGGAACGGGCCCAGGGCCAGGGCGGTCTTCGAGCAGAGAGGGCGTTAGCAAAAAAGGCAAAAAAAATGGCAACAGAAAGAATCCCACCGAACACGACAGCCCTGTTAATCTGATGGAGGGTGAGGGTGTTGTTAGCGAGGAAAAGGGATGTCAGACCTAAAATGACGAGTGAGGGCAGATAGGAGAATAATATCCGCAAACGGAGCGCCCGCAAGACAATCAAAGCTCTCGATAACGAACTGGAGAGGGACCTTCGGGAAAAGGGGGAGATTCGGGATCGGGCAAGAGGTCCGGCTATCCTGTCTGCGACAACAAGTAGAACGACTGCGCTTATGAGGAAGATCCAATGTCCTGATGCAGAGAGAACACAGGCTGAGAGGGAGAGGGATTTGGTTAGAAGATTGTGACCCACCGGAAGGACACACAACCCGGCGGCCAAGCCTAATACAGGCAACCCGATCAGATACAAGAGAGGCGAAACTTGAAATGATGCCAATGAAATGAGAGCTAGCAGAACGAGAATGAAGAGCACGGGCATTTGTGCAACGGTGACGGCGATGCCGGCAAGGCGACGGTGTGTGAGTCTGCGGGCAGGGAGATGGCGGATCCAGCCGTTGAGCCCGAGACAGATGCGGGGAGCTGCCATGGCTGCAACGCTCAGGGTGAGGGATGCAGAAACCGCTCCCATAAGAAGTGAGCCTCTCTCGAGAAGGCCTGCGAAGATCGCATTGATGAGCTGGGGCCCCAGCAAATAATAAGCGGCAAAAGCAATGGCCAGGATGGGCGCGAGTTTCCGGAGTGCAAGCCGCGTTCCCACGGCCAGGTGGAACACGATAAACGGCTTTACGGGAAGGCCCCTCATGAGATCTCCTCTAGTGCGCTTATATCAAAGCGAAAAATCGATGTCAATTAAATAACCCTTTCTAAAGACATACGGTTGTATTTTTTTCAACGGGTTGAATCTTGATCTTACACGATGCCAAATTCTCATCCAGATCTCGACCGATATCGTAAGCGGCTCTGTTATGTTCTCATTGAAATATCCGAGTATTTTTGTTAAGAAAAAGACCTCCAATACACTATCCGAGGAGGAGCTCTATGTTTCAAAACAAAAGACCAAAACTTATGAGATGTGCTTTTCTTCTGATTTTATTATTCATGGTCGGACTACACCTTCCTGCGACAGCAGAAAAAAACCCTTTCACGATCGAGGATTCGCTGCGTGTCAAATCACTGCGGATACTGAGTGTTACGGATGACGGCCATTACATCGCTGCGACCATCCGTACAAGTAACAGCCGATTAGGCATCGACCACAAACGATTCAGAGATCCGACGTACATCACTCCAAGATCCGCTGAAGCGGTGATCCTGAATACGGAAACAAACACAATGTTTGATCTTTTCGATGATAAACAGGAATTTCATTCTTTGACATGGTCCCCGGACGGGAAAAAACTCGCCTTTTTTTTGAGAAAGGACAATCAATTTCAACTCCAGATGTATGACATTATGGAGAAGAGGATGAGAACACTCCCTCTCCAAACGGATAAACAGATCGCTTCGAATTCTTTCCTCGTTTGGGCGAATGATAATCAAAGACTTATACTTGCACTGAGAGAAGAGGGGTGG
>JASFEP010000207.1:0-7805 GCA_050124775.1 Candidatus Aminicenantota bacterium | reverse complement strand
GAGATCGTATCACAGTGGACATATTATCGGGAGAGTGCAGGAACTTGACCAAAGATTTTTCCTTTGGTTCATCGCCCATGAGTAAGGTTCAGCACGATATATTTTTAGCTGGCGGGTTATTCCTTTATGGAAAAGGATCGAGATAAAGACCAAAGAGGATTCGATCATGCGGTTCTGGATGGCCGCGGTTTAAGGGGATAGAGAAATGCTGATCTTAGCGGTCGATACCACGACACCTCACGGCTCTGTTGCTCTTTTGGAGAATTCAAGTTTATTGGCAGAAGTGAACGGTACGACGTCTTTGACTCATTCCGAGCGGTTATTACCTGCTGTGGATCTGATTCTGCTCCAACGAAACCTTACTATCAAAGATGTGGAAGCCTTTGCTGTTGCTGTGGGTCCTGGATCATTCACAGGCATACGGATCGGATTGAGCACGATCAAATCCTTTGCCCTCGCTACGCGAAAACCTATCGCTCCTGTTTCCACGCTGGAGGCTCTGGCAATCAAACTCAAACTCCCCCATAACCGTTTATTGTGTCCGCTTCTGGATGCGAGGAAGGGGGAAGTTTATGCGGCCCTTTTTGAGGTGAAAAAAGGAGAATTGATCGAAATCGTACCCCAAGGGGTCTACGCCCCCGATCACTTTTTTGCGAGTCTTCCTGCGCATAGAATCCTATCGTTTATCGGCAACGGGGTTGATGTATGGAAAAAGAAGATCTTCGAATACTTTAAAGATAAGGCCCGGTTCTCCTCCCGGTCTCTTTTTATCGCGCATGAAGTCGGACTATTGGGATATGGGCTTTTGAAAAAGGGTTTGGGACAGGACTTTCGAGAAGTCAAGCCACTCTATTTTCGCAGGTCTCAAGCGGAGGAAAATCATTAGAAAAAGTGCGAATGCTCAGAATGCGTTTTTCCTCAGAAGGATGGAGGAGGATGACATTCCCATGATTCTGGAGATCGAGAACTTTTCATTCCAGAATCCCTGGCGAGCCTCTACATTTGCGGGAGAGGTCGCCAATAGGGGTGTCTCTTATCCATATGTGATCGTCCACAGGGCTTTCGAGAGGATAATCGGGTATATTATTTACTGGAAGATTCAGGAAGAGGTTCAGATTAGTAACTTCGCTGTTCATCCTGATTTTCGAAGGAAAGGGATCGGAGAAGCTGTTATGCAGGGTGTAATCGAAAGGATCCAGAAAGATGGGGGAGAGTATGTCTTTCTGGAGGTTCGTCCTTCTAATCTGGCCGCTCGGTCTCTCTACAAAAAGCTCGGATTTAAAATCTTAGGGGCCAGAAAAAACTATTATCGGACGCCAGTGGAAGACGCCCTGATCATGGGCATGCCTCTTTAAATCTCCTCAGCCTTCCCTCGGTTGTCCCCACCATAAAACAGGAATACTCAACAGCGAAGAGCGTCTTCAAGAATCGCACTTTTAAGATAAGTCCAAATTCGTAGCTCCCTATGGGTGAGCTAATAATTGACTTTAACCAAGGTGAGGCCTTTGGCAGGGGCAGTCGGGCAAAGACGGGATCGCTTGTCCAGCAAAAAGAAATCTTCGATCTGTCCCGAGTCTAGTTTTCCCCTTCCCACTTCAATCAGAGCTCCTACAATAGACCGCACCATATACCTTAAGAAACCGTTCGCCTCCACCGTGTAGATGATTTCTTTTCCTTTTTTGTGGACCTCAGAGCGGGTGACAATTCTGATCGGAGAGAGGAGCCTGTTTGAAGAAAAAGGAGTGAAGTCAGCTTCGCGAACGAAGAGCATGGCTGCCTCTTTCATCTTCACTACATCCAGAAATGAGGTCCATTGGAGAACATATCTGACGATAAAGGGACTGATGTCTTGGGAGTTGAAGATCCTGTAACGGTAGATCTTTGACAGGGCTGATTTTCGGGCATGAAACTTTGGAGGCGCCTTTTTGAGAGAGCGGATTCTTATATCCGAGGGGAGAATGCCGTTAAGTGCTCGGTGGAACTCGTCGTTTTCCAGGCGGGAATTGACCTTGAAGTGAGCGACCTGACCTTCTGCATGAACCCCGGCGTCGGTTCTCCCGGATCCGATAACGGAGATTTTTTTTGCAGTGATTTTTTCCAGAGCATTCTCTATGAGGCCTTGAATCGTTTTTTTATTCGGCTGGCGTTGCCATCCCTGATATTCAGTCCCATCGTAGCTTATTATGATTTTGTAGTTCTGCACTCTCTCTCCCTGGATTATTCTTAAAAGATGCTAACAATCTTTTATCAATAAACCTTTTTAAAGGAAAAGACTTAATTTAATGCTAGCATCTTTTACCCTTTGGGCGATCTGATTTCACCGCAAAGCCTTCGTTGCAGCCCCTTCGAGGGTGTTCACTGCATCTTCAGGGGCCACTGCCTCGACTTTGCGGGGATCTCAAATCGTGAATAATCCATCTTAACTGAATTATTCATAAAAAACTCCTGCCGATAGTAATATAGCTTAATCGTTGAATTATATCATCCCATTCGCAGTTTTGCTTTGAAGTGAAAATTTTTTTAAAACGCTTGACAAATCTATTTCATGGTACTATATTGTATATATGCAATATAGACAGTATAAACAGTTAAGCGATGGGTTTGTCGCTATTCAACTGCAGAATTTCCCAGATGTGAGGGTGCTAAAATGAAAAAAAGAAAAGGAATCGCTCGCATCACAGTGTTGATCGTGCTTGTGATATTGGTCTTTGCTTTGTTGTTTATCCTGTGAGGCCGTAATGTTATTGAACCTTACAGACCTTTCATCAGAGCCTCTGCAGTCCCAGATCATTCGTCAAGTTCGGGCGAAGATATTGACCGGAGAATTGAAGGCCGATAGCGATCTCCCTTCGATCCGTCGACTGGCAAGAGAGCAACACATCAGCGTTATCACTGTGCAAAGAGCCTATGAAGGGCTGGAAAGGGAAGGACTTATCCACTCCAGAAGAGGGAAGGGCTTTTTTGTGTCCCACTTATCCGGCCCACAAAAAAAATCATTAGCTGTGGAGAGGCTAAAGGAAAACCTGAAATCACCCTTAAAGGAAGCTCTATCCGAGGGATTGGAGAAAGAAGAGGTCAATAGGATCGTTCAATCTTTAATGAACGATGATGAGCTCAATTAAGAGATAAGGAGAACGGCTATGAAAAAAGCGTTTCAGTATAAGAATGTCATAAAAACGTTTCCGGAGTTTAGACTGGGACCGCTGAATCTGGACCTGGAACCGGGAACAGTTCTCGGTTTTATCGGGCCTAACGGCTCTGGAAAGACTACAACAATCCAGTGTCTGGTGGGCCTTTTGAGGGCCGACTCTGGTGAAATGGAAATTTTTGGACATTCCAATAATCTCAACAAACCGGATTGGAAATTGGACATCGGTTATGTGGGTGACATCCAGGTCTTCTACGAGCGTTGGACGGGCGAGAAGAATCTCGATTTCTTATCCCAATTCTACCCCAACTGGTCTAATGAACGTGCAAGTGAATTGGCCCAACGCTTTAACCTTCCTTTGAACAAACGAGCTAAGGATTTGTCTACTGGAAATCGTGTGAAGCTTTCGCTTATAGCAGCCCTCGCTCACTCCCCCCGATTGTTGCTTTTGGATGAGCCCACTTCTGGCATTGATCCTGTGGTACGCACAGAGGTGTTGGACGTGCTCTTCGAAATTCTGGAAACCGGGGAGAGGGCAATCTTCTATGCGACACACATTCTCCCAGAGATCAGCCGGCTCGCTGACGAGTTGGCTTTTATTGACGATGGAAAAGTCTGGCTGCGAACGCCGAAAGATGACCTCACTGAAAAATGGCGAAAAATCACTTTTTTGCTGGAAGGAAACGATATTGAGCTCAAATCCACAGTTTACCACCACAGAGAAGGCCCTAACCATAAGACCGTCAGCACGGATTTTGAAGCCACCCTGCAGAATCTTCGTGAGCTGGGGGCTCGAAATATCCAGGAGAACCGTATGACTATCGAGGAGATCGCTGTCGAGATCCTAAAGGAAGGCGCAAATGTGGCCACTGTTCAGAGCTGAGATTCAATACAATTCACCCATTTTCTGGTATATCGTCGTCTGCTCTGTCTTGGGATTTTTGGGGATTCATTTTATGCCAGAAATAACCGGAGAAGCTCCTCTAAATCCAAACAGTGGAACGATTTTTCTCTCGCTCATGGTCGCTTATTTTATGATGTCGATGCTTTCCAATCCATGGGGGAAGGAGAAAAGAACACGACAACTCCTAAAGCTTCCTGTTTCCCTTCAGCAAATAAAAATTGCTCATTTTTTGGTCTATATCCTTTATTGGATTCTCCTCGTGTTCCTTTATCTTCTGTGCACATTGGTTTCAGAATACTTTGTTTTGGATGCATCGGCTTTTCTGATGCTTTGTGTGCAGACAGGAATAGCTTTTTTTATTTTCGCGCTCTTCGGTTTTGTCAGCTGTTTTCCAGATTCTGCCGGGAGGAAGTCCATCGAGATTTTTTTGCTTTTGCTTTTTTTATTCATCTCGATAGCAGGCATCATTCACACGTATCAGGCAAAAGGTGATACCCACTTTGTTGACAGCGTTTTATCCTGGATGTATCAATCAAAGCTCAGTGCCTCTCTCTGGCTTATTTTTGGTCTTGGACTAACCGTCCTTGTTCTGCGCTTTGCAATCCGGAAATCTTATGCGGATAGCTAAAGGGGAATTTGCAAAGGAGATAATGATGTGGCGGATACTCAAAGCTGAGATTCTTTACGAAAGATCCAGACTTTTAATCGTTTCTGTTTTTTATTTGACCTGTCTTGTGATCATCTGGTTTGGTGTGAAGTGGGAACGCAACGTTTCACCCCTGACGATGTTGATTGTGTTCATATCCTCACTCGTTGCCGTATACGCGGGTGAACAGGGCCGGATTTTAAACAAACGGGACCGGATGCATGTGTCGCTCCCTGTCTCTTTATGGAAAACCGGATTTTCTCATTTGATCTACCCCGCTTCCGTTTGGATGGCCATCCTCCTACTGTATCAAGTCTCCTCTGCCTTTCTGGAAGTTTTTTCAGGAACCACACGCTTACAGCCCTCATTTTCACAGATTCTCACATTGAGCGGCTTATTTCTCATCGTTAATGCTGCTATTCTTCTCTCTCGTGATTTAAGCAAGATCTTCACAAAAAAATCCCAACAGATCATTATCTATATGACTGGTTATTTGCTATTTATCAGCGCGCTATTGCCTTTCTACATCCTGACGAATTTTTTTGGCGTCTTCGGTGAAAACACACGCCTCCAGTCCTTTGCGAGCTCTATGTCTGAATCTCCATTCGGATTCCTCCTTGTAGGGTTCGGTTTTTCTGCTTTAAGTCTATTTGTATTTATCAGGAGAAATTCCTATGCACACTCCTAGATCAGAAAGAAACACGAGAGAGCACATGTGGCGACTGATCAAAACAGATATCCTGTACAATCGAGCGGTTTTTATGACGCTCTATGCCATCATTATTACGGCTTCTGTCTTGAATGCTATCTGGGGAGGGCTGGAGGAGCATGTCAGCCGGCTGATGTTGGTTTCGGTGGGTTTTTTGGGTATTGTGATCGGTTCTGAAGAGATAAAAACCAAAAGGATCCGAATGCCCGTTCAGCTTCCTGTTTCCATCCGGGTGAATGGCCTTCTGCGCTTCCCCCTGATCTTGTTTTACTGGATCAGCCTTATGGGTATTCTCTGGCTCAGCTCTCTGATCAGCCGAGAAGGCGACCTAAGCCTTTCCTATCTCTGGTTCATACTGGTGAAAACCGCATTGATCCTACTTTTGGTCTCGTGTATGGGAATTAGTCAGGATATCCCTTTTTGCTTCGTCCGGAATGCTCCGGGCAGTGTTTTAAGGTTCTTGGCCAAAGCATGTGCGGTGTGCGCAGCATTTCTGTTCTTTTTCTCGACGCCGTACGAGGAGTGGCCACCTGTCTTGACCGACTTCCTCTCCAAAATTTTTATTTCACCCGTCGGAGCTTTTGGACTGCTCGTTCTCAGCTTTGTCTGTGTTGTAGGGAGCGTTTATGTTTTTGAGAGACGCAGATCATATACTGAGTGATTGCTCTGTCGTTAGCTCGATGATAAGTGGGATAAACTGAGATGGAATGAGTCTCCTAACGGACGAGTGGGAAGAATTCGCCTAAAGCCATATCCACAGCCTGTTCGGCTGTTTCAACGGGGATCACACCTTCAATATTCCATGTCCCGATGCCGAAAATCTTTTTTTCATGGACACACCCGTAGGCGATTTCGCACAGGGTTCCGTATTCACCGTCGATGGCGATGAGGACATCGGAATTCATGACAACGAGAGAATTCCGTGAGTAGCCCATTCCTGTAGCTATGGGAATATCGATGTAGCGGTTGGCGTCCTTGGGGGAATTTCCAGGAAGTATACCCACGCTCACTCCTCCTGCCTTTTGGACGCCGCGGGCGGCCGCTTCCATCACGCCTGCAAGCCCTCCACAGACGAGGATGGCGCCTTTGTCTGCGATCAATCGCCCAACATCGAAAGCGATCCTCCGGAATTTTTCTTCGGGATTTGCTCCTCCGATGACTCCGATCCTTATTTTCTTCCGTAATTCCATCGACCTGCATTCCTCTTGTCAGATTTCGGTTAATATATCAAAAAACCAAAAAGTTTTAAACAGGCCTTAAATTCCCGTTTTCATAGAAGAGCAACTCGCCGAGCAGATTGGTTAGGTGCAGTTTTTCTATGGACCGTAAAGGAAACGATCCCTGTATCGAAATCGAGCCGCATAACCTTTCTGTCGTTCGTTGTCGGTATCACATAATCTGATCACTTAGGATGACGGGTGTCGGATTCAGAAAGGCGCTGTTGAATCAAAAGGACAATTCGATTACAATTCCGCGTGGAGTTTTCAATCTGTTCATGAGAGATATGATTTCATTTTTTCCTTCTCCTTGTCTTCGCCCTATCCGGTTCATCAGCTTGATCCTCATGTTCAGCCTGGTCTTTTTTTGTGTGGTTTGTAAGCGGGAGCGTGCGGTCGAATTTAAGGTCTTCAGGCTGATCGACCATCTCGATGCAGCTAATGTCCTCTCGTCTCCCTATAAAGACTTTGTTGGCTCGGATGACGAATTCCAAGAGGCGTTTCCAAAAAAGTCCTTTCCTCTTCAGGACCTGGGTATCGATAAAAATCCCTACACCCTCAAGCGGAAACTCAAATTAGGCGGGCGAGAGATAAACGTGCTCATCTCCCCGCCCGAGAGCGAGTATGGATTCGATATCGATCTGGACGAACAATCTGTGTTGGATTTTGGCATAGGTATACTCAGAGAGTATGATCCCGAGGAAAAGGCGCGAAAACCCGGCATAGAAAAGGGCGTCAATTTTATGGTTGTTATTGAGACTGATAACAGGAAGAGGACCGTCTTCCAGCGCTATCTCCCGCCGCCGCCACAAGAGAATCGGGAAACGGTCTCGTTCAAGAGACAGCGCCTGGACCTCCCGCGGGCAAATAATATCCGGCTGTCTCTCATCACACAAGGCAGTGACCGAAATAAGGCTTTCTGGTACAATCCAGTGCTCTTTCAGGAAGGGAGGAACAATATCAATGTGTTTCTCATCTCTGTGGATACCTTGAGAGCCGATCACCTGGGATGTTATGGATACGAAAGGGAAACAAGCCCGAATATCGATTCTTTGGCCAGGGACAGTGTTTTGTTTTCGAATGTCTACGCCTCTTCCCCGTGGACTCTCCCCTCCCATGTTGCGATGCTGACTTCCCTTCACGGCGTCCATCATCAGGTCTATCAAGAGGATGAGAGGATG